>CAZVLW010000013.1:0-5241 GCA_964628705.1 uncultured Gammaproteobacteria bacterium | reverse complement strand
TCTCGCAAATTGGAAATAATTATTTTTTAAAGTAATTTGCCGATGGGGAGAGTCGAACTCCCACGGGCGGGTGCCCACAGCGCCCTGAACGCTGCGTGTCTACCAGTTTCACCACATCGGCTTAAGTAATACTTAAATATGCGCCAATCATTTTTATGGCGACACAGCGGCATTTTATAGGCCGATTAAATTAAGAAATTAATTTATCTAAGCCAAGAGATAAAAAAGATAAAAATTATATAAGTATAAAACATGTGTTAACTTAAAGTTACTCCAATATTACTACTTAAATCCCTTTTTAGTTTTAACATACCAACTCTCAACTCCATTAAAGCGATCAGATGGAGTGATGATACGCTCAATGTCAATTCCCTTAATATCATTGCTGACTACATAAGTATATTTTGGATTAAATAAAAATATAGCAGGTATCTCTTGGTTAAAAATTTTACTCAATTCAACATAATAATTTGTCTTTTCATCATTATCTTTTTGTCTGCGTATTTTTTCAAGCAGCTCATCCGCCTTTTCATTTTCAAATTCAGCAAGATTCAAACCCGACTTACCAGTTTGGCTGGAATGCCAAAAAGGATATAAATCCAGTTCCGATCCTAAAATTTGACCGAACAAAAGCATTTTA
Source organism: uncultured Gammaproteobacteria bacterium (assembly GCA_964628705.1). Taxonomy (GTDB): domain Bacteria; phylum Patescibacteriota; class Patescibacteriia; order UBA2196; family GWA2-42-15; genus CAZVLW01. The sequence continues at coordinate 4,601 of CAZVLW010000013.1, read as the reverse complement.
TAATCCCTTAACTCAATTACTTTTTTTTGTATTTCATTTGAATTAACAATATTAAGATTGATTTTTATTCCAATGTTTTCCCAAGTTTGTTTTAAAATTTCTGCTGTGGCAATCGACTGTTCTTGGTTGGCCAAGGTCAATTCTAAGGTAAGTTGCTTATCATCTTTAAATAAAAATTTTGATCTCCCATTTTCTAATGCTTCAGCTGTGGTAGTATTGTTTTCATCTTCATTTTTATCTTGAGTTGTTTCTACTTGTTCATATTGATAACCAAGTTCAGCCAACAGTGCTTTGGCTTGGTCAAGTTTTTGCTCAATATTTTGTTCAGCATCGTATCCCAAAAAACCGGGCAAAACAGGTATGCTAATGGGCTGTGCTTCGCCTTGCATAGCTAATTCAATGATTTGTTGCCTATTAACAGCCAGCTCAAGTGCCTCGCGTAGTTTTACATCCTCCAGCACAGCATTGTTTTTTTGGTTAAAAAAAACAGCACTATATTGGGGTAGAGAAAGTGAGTAATAATTTAAATCTTTTCTGCTGGATAAAAATTCTTTTAAATTCAGAGGCAAAAAACTGAGCCCGTCAGAATTTTTGTTTCTCAAAGAGTCAACTGCCATTTCAAATGTGGGGTAAAATTTAAAAGTAATTTGTTTAACATAGGCGGACCCTAAATGATAATTAGGATTGCGCTTAAGGGTATATGATTTTATAAAGCCCTGTTTATCTTTAATAAATGAGTCAAACTGATAAGGCCCTAGACCGATTGGCTTCATATTAAATTCTGTCAAACGAGCATTTTCAGGCAAAATATCTGACCATAGATGATAAGGCAAAATGCCAATCGTTAAATTTTCTAAAAAGGGAGCAAACGGTTCAGGTAGTTTAAATTGCACAGTAGATTCATCAATAGCCACTATCTCAATATTGCTCCAGTAGCCCACAAGTGGGCTAGAGTAGGCGGGGTTTTTAATAGACTCATAAGTAAAAATTACATCTTCACTTGAAAACTTTTTCCCATCTGGCCAGAATACATCATCTCTTAATTTAAAAGTATAAGTTACCCCTTCTTCATCCATGAACCACTCTTGGGCTAAATCAGGCACTATTTTTTGGTTTTCGTTAAATTTTACCAATCCAGCAAAAACTAATTTAACCAAATCTCGATCCACTTCACCCACCGAAGAGTAAAGAGGATTGATATATTGCGGACTGCCCACTACGCTTTCTGTGTATACACCTCCGACTTTTGGTTTGATTACTAAATTTTCTTTGGTATATACATATACCATCAAGCCCAGTGATACCACAATAATAATTAAAGCAGTTCGCAAAATGATTTTTTCTCGTTTGGTTAAAAATTTTGGAATATATTTAATTTTCTTCCAATTTAAATCAACCTTGTCTGATTGGCCGTTTTCTAAAGGGGGTTTACCTTTCCGTCTGTTCAGTTTTTCCAATTTGCCAATATATATTCTTAGCCACGACAAAAAATTTATTTTTTTTGACATATTTAAAAAGCCAAATCTGATGCGTTGTTTAGCAAACAGATTTTATTTTAGAGAAGAATTCTAGTAATTCCTAAGCCAAAAAATATAATAGATAGTACAATAGAGGCCCAGAAAATAAATTTTTCAGCACCGCGTTTGGTAGTATACACAGCACCTTCGCCACCAAATGCAGTACCCAATCCTGATCCGCGTTGTTGAAGTAAAATAGAAGTTATTAATAAAATAGAGGCAACAATAAGAGCTATATTGATTATCATAAATTGAAAAAAGCTAATATTAGCTAAATAGATTAAATTTAATTAATTTAACATTAAATTCAGCATAACAAGATATATTATAAAAGTCAAACCGTCTGTTGGGATGTCAATCTTAAGGTAAGTATGTTTAAATTATAACACATTCATCATTTTTATATGAAATCAGTATTACTCCAGATGCAGTTGACTTTCAAATTGTTCAATTTTTTTTCTAAGCTGGGGGAATTTAGCCAAGCTTGGGTCATATTGAACAACAACTTCAGCTGATTTTTTTGCCTTTTTAATAATCATATAGTCTGTTAGTTTAGCCACTTTAAGTTCATCTTTAAAACCTGATTGTTTTATACCATACACCTCACCCGGACCCCTGAATTCCAAATCAGCTTCCGCTATCTTAAAACCATCACTGGTCTTGACCAATATTTGTAGCCTTTTGATAACATTGCTATCAGCGCTTTCCGTCATTAAAAAACAATAGGATTGATGTTCACCTCTGCCCACACGTCCTCTAAATTGATGTAGCTGTGCGAGACCAAATCGTTCCGCAGATTCTATCAGCATAATACTTGCATTAGCCACATCTACCCCCACCTCTATAACTGGCGTAGAAACTAAAATTTTAGTTTTTTTATCTAAAAAATCACGCATTACTTGTTCTTTTTGTTTGGTTTTGAGTTTACCGTGCATTAAACCTATTTCAACATTGGGAAATATTTTTTTATCCAACTTTTCATATTCTTCACTGACAGCCTTGACCCCCAATTTGTCAGATGGGTCAATTAAAGGACAGATTATAAAAATTTGTTGCCCTTCTTTAATTTTATCCAATATAAATTTATATTTATCAGATTTTTTCTCTGGAGGAACAATTTCTGTTATTATTTTTTTTCTACCCTCAGGCATTTCATCTATAATAGATAAATCCAAATCACCATATACACTTAGAGCTAAAGAGCGGGGGATAGGCGTAGCAGTCATGGACAGTAGATGGGGTATCAAATTGCTTTTATTTTTATGCTTAAGTTTTTTTCTTTGTTCTACCCCAAAGCGATGCTGTTCATCTACAATAGTCAGCGCTAAATCTTTAAATTCTACCCCTTCTTGAATAAGAGCATGGGTGCCAATAATTAGATCCAACTCACCTGATGAAATTTTTTTATAAATTTGTTTTTTACCAATTGTAGCACTATCTGATTGGTTGGTTTTTTTTAAAGCACTTGTTAGTAAACCTATTTTTAAAGGCCATTTATTAAACAATTGAGACAAGCTATGAAAGTGCTGGTGGGCCAAGACCTCTGTCGGTGCCATATAGGCAATTTGTTTTTTATTTTTAGCAGTATTTAAAATCGCAATAGCTGACACCACTGTTTTTCCAGACCCCACATCACCTTCTAATAACCTATTCATTGGGGTTTGCTTATTAATATCTTGCAATATCTCCCAGCTGGCTATTTTTTGGGCATTGGTTAAATTAAACAGTAAAGATTTAACAAATTGAGCGGTTGCTTTTTTTTGAAATTCAATTTTAGGTGCTTTAAGTTTTTTTAATTGTTGTTTGGTCAATATGGAGCGTAATTGAATTAAAAACAATTCATTAAATTTTATCCTTTCCAGTGCAATATTTTTAGTTGCTATATCCTGAGGGAAGTGCATATTGTACACTGCCTTAGGTAGAGGCATTAACTTGTATTTGTACACCACATCTTCAGGTAGCCAATCTTTAATATTTTTAACCAAACCAATGACAGATTTAATCACATAACGCAGTTGCTTATTGGTTACCCCTTTAGTAAGCGGATAAATTGGCACAACTCTTGCTGTATGCGTGGGTTCATTGGCATAACTGCTTATTTTTTCGTATTGAGGGTGAATAAATTGAGTGCCCTCATGGCTCATTTCTACTTTACCGGAGATAAATAAATAATCACCCACTTTAATATTTTTAGTAAGGTATGGCTGATTGAACCAAATAGCGCGGATGCTGTCAGAGTCGTCAGATAAAATAGCTTCCGTTATCATTTTTTTTCTATACTTAGATCTTTTGTTTTGAATTAATTCAACTTTAACTTTAACAGTTGCTCTTGTGTTGGGTTCTATTTTATTTATTTTTTTTATTTGGCTCCAATCTTCCCAGCGAAATGGCCAGTATTTTAAAAGATCAGCCACAGTTAGCAGGCCGAGCTTTTTCATTTTTGGAGTGATTTTTTTAGCCACTCTATTGATCTGTTCAATTGGACTGTTTAAAGTCGCCATAGTTTAATCTTAGCAAAGTTTTTTAGCTAAGGGAAATGATTTATATATAAAAATCCTATTCACATAAATAGGGTTTAGTTTTAATAAGCTGTGGTGTATAATGTGGCAAGCTCGGCTACATCAAAGACTATCCATAATAAGCATATGTAAATAATTATACCACCCAATAATATAAACTTTAGGGCTACTTTTTTTAAACTACCATTGAGACAACTAAAAACCATTATATTACTTCCTGTGATGATAAGCAACGCTATACCCTGAAGTGCAATTTGTGTAACTTGGCTTTTTGAAAGTATTAGACAAGAATTAAAAACAGGTAAAATTGTCAATAAAGCCACTAATCCAGACAAAGCGCCAAGCAACATTAGGTATAAGTTATTTTTTACTAATACAGACATACGCCCTCCTTTTCATTAGATTTTTATGTTAAGTTGGATATATACCAATTATTGTATTCAACTAAATTTTTAGGTTGACTTATTCAAAGAAATTCAATATGATAAGTATATAATTTTGGAGAGGTGCCGGAGTGGCCGAACGGGGCGGTTTGCTAAACCGTTGATCGTCTATTTGGGCGATC
>CAZVLW010000012.1:0-16175 GCA_964628705.1 uncultured Gammaproteobacteria bacterium | reverse complement strand
TCAATAATAGAGCCAATCAAAAAACCAGCTTATATGTTAAAGCTGGTTTTTGATATAAGCCAGCCAAACAAGCAGTCAGATGAGTAATCTTTAAATTAAGTCTTTTTCATTTACTGTTTCTTGTGCTATGCTAATGATATGAAAATTTGCATTATCAACAGTATTTTTAATCCTTATAGCCGTGGTGGGGCAGAACGTGTGGTAGAAAATCAGGCACAAAATTTTTTAAATCAAGGCCACCAGCTTTGCATTATTACAGTTAAGCCATTTTTAGCTCAGCTAAAAAAAACGAAATTTGATAATCATTCGCAGGTAACGATTTACCGCTTTTTTCCGCTCAATATTTTTTCTATCCACTCAATCCACAAATTTCCATTTATTTTGCGCTTAATCTGGCGATTTAAGGATATTTTTAATATCTATTCTTTTTTTAAGGTCAAAAAAATATTAGCTAAAGAAAAACCCGACATAGTTTATGCCCACAATTTAACCGGTTTGGGTTATTTAATCCCTTTAGCTATTAGGCAAAATAAACTTAAATATATCCAATTTATACATGATGTGGCGCTTATTCGTCCGAATGGTTTATTGATTTATGGCAGAGAAAAAGAAAATTTTATAATTCAAATATATTTTAAGCTTACCCGTAGATTATTTAAATATGCTGATGAAGTGTTTTTTCCTTCTAACTGGATTAAAAATTACTATTTAAAACACAATTTCTTTCCAACAAGCCAGCACACAATTCAGCCCAATTTTAAAATAAAAATTGAGGATTTGTTAACTCATAAAAAAAGCACAGCACATCAATCTATTCGGTTGTTATATGTTGGACAGCTTGAGAAACATAAGGGTATTTTATTTTTTATTAAAGTTTTTAATAATTTAACCATAAGTAAAAATAATGCTCTTAAGTTGGATATCGTAGGCAGTGGCAAGCTGGAAAGCATAATTCAAAAATACGACAAACAAAATTCTGCTATCCAAATTCATGGTAGGCTAAACCAAACAAAATTGCAGTCAATTTATAGACAAGCAGACTATACCATTGTGCCTTCGCTTTGTTATGAAAATTCCCCCACGGTTATTTTTGAAAGTTTGCAAAATAAAGTGCCAGTCATAGCTTCGCGCTTGGGCGGAATAGTTGAATTGGTTCAGCATGGCAAGAATGGATATCTCTTTGAGCCGGGTAATAGGCAAGCTTTGTTATCTGTTTTAGAAAAACTGATTGACCAACATAGCCAATGATTGACTAAGGGGAGTGTTTTAGGTAAGCTAAATATCAGAAGAGCAAATTAGTACTCAGGGTAATCACAGGAATACAGCAAACAAGTTATGCTTAAATTATATTTTTTATCTCTTCACTAATGCGAGAAGCTACAAGGATAGTCCTTTAAATTTTATATTTAAAGGACTGTTATTGAACGAAGTACAATCTAATTAACACCCAAGAACAGTCCTGCTAACGCAGAACTGTCCTTGTGGAGATTAACATAGACACAAATTTAAACATGGATTATCGACTTAGCTTTAATAAGTTATTAGCGCATAAGCGCCTGCGGCTCTTAGCTTGAATTATTTAAGTTATCTCAACAATTTTGTGTGGGGCAGGACTTAAACAGATTAATTTTTAATTTATGTCTCAAAAATTTTATATCACTACACCTATTTACTACGTCAACGACCCCAGCACAAAACATGGATTATCGACTTAGCTTTAATAAGTTATTAGCGCATAAGCGCCTGCGGCTCTTAGCTTGAATTATTTAAGTTATCTCAACAATTTTGTGTGGGGCAGGACTTAAACAGATTAATTTTTAATTTATGTCTCAAAAATTTTATATCACTACACCTATTTACTACGTCAACGACAAACCGCATATTGGCCATGCTTATACTACTATTGCGGCAGATGTTTTAGCGCGCTGGCACAGGCAAAATAATGATGAGGTTTTTTTTCTGACCGGTACAGACGAACATGGTACCAAGGTGGCACAGTCCGCGGCAAAACAAAATAAAAAACCCCAAGAGTTCTGTGATGAAGTGGCCACTATGTTTCGTGAACGCTGGGCCAATTTAGATATCTCCAACGATGATTTTATCCGCACTACTGACAAGCGCCATATTAAAAGAGTACAGCAAATTTTTAGCAAATTTAAGGCAGCACAGACCCCTAAAGGCAATTCAGTTATCTATTTAGGCGAATATAAAGGCCTTTATTGCGATGGCTGTGAAAAATTTCTAACAAAAAAAGAGATGATTGACAACAAATGCCCGCACCATAATGAGCCATTAACTGAACTTTCAGAAAAGAATTATTTTTTTCGGCTCAAAGACTAAAAAGATATTATCCGCCAAAAAATTGAAGATGATGAATTTGAAATTAGGCCGTTGGGGCGCAAAAACGAAGCACTTTCTATGTTGGATTATGTTGAAGATTTTTCAATTTCCCGTGAAACAGTCAAATGGGGGATTGATATACCTTTTGATAAGGACCAAAAATCTTATGTTTGGGTGGACGCATTGTCAAATTATATTACGGCTATTGGCTATCCCGATGATGATAGTTATAAAAAGTGGTGGCCGGCAAACGTACATTTAATGGCACAGGATATATTAAAGTTTCATACTATTTATTGGCCGGCTATGCTTTTAGCGCTATGTTTAGAGCTACCTAAATTAGAATACATTCACGGCTTTTTCTCTATTGATGGGCAAAAAATGAGTAAATCTTTAAAGAATGTTATTGATCCTGATGATTTGGTGGAGTATTATGGCGCTGAAGCCGCACGTTATTTAATAATGTCGCAATTTAGCTTTGGGCATGAATCAGATATTCAAGTTGAAAGGTTTGTTGAAAAATATAATGCAGATTTGGCCAATGGCCTGGGTAATTTAGTTGGCCGCACTACAAATTTAATCCAAAAAAATGAACTTGAAATAGATATTCACCAAGATGTAAACGAATCTTTTAAAAAAGAATTTGATAAAAAGATCGGCAATTATGAATTTGATCAAGCCATACAAATTATTTGGTCCAAGTTACGAGAATATGATGAAAAAATTACCAGCCACAAGCCATGGAAAATGGAAAATAAAAAAGACATTCAAGGCGTTTTGGCTCCCATCGCGCAAGGTATTTATGATGCAGCCGTGCTGCTTTATCCATTTATGCCCGCAACTTCTAAGCGAATTCAACAAATTTTAACTGCGCGTAAAATCACCAAACCTGAACCATTATTCAAACGTAAATAATATTGTGAATAACATTATGATTATCATAGACATTATTTTATTGATCTTGCTTTTTGGTTTTTTTATTCGCGGCTGGCAAATGGGTTTTATCAGAATGCTGGCCGGGCTTTTAGGTATTATTGCAGGTATTGCGGTGGCTGGCCATTATTACCCAGTTGTAGCGGATTGGCTTATGCAAATAGAATTCTTAGCTGATCGGGAAAATATTGCCAATTTTTTATCAATGATAATAATATTTTTGGCAGTTAACGGCATTATAGGGGTGGGGGCGTATTTGATTGACAAAGTCTTTCACATCTTTTCATTTATACCCTTTCTTAAAACTATCAATCGTTTAGCAGGTTCAGTTTTGGGCATTTTAGCAGGCGCCTTTATTTTCGGATTTTTAATTTTAAGCTTAGATAAGTTTCCGCTGACAGGCTTTATAACCAACTATTTAGAAAACTCAGACATCGTGCCATATTTACTCTATATTGCTAAGTTGATTTTACCGTTGTGGCCAGAAGCCCTGAAGCAGATTGAAGGGGTTTTAAATAAATAACTATTAACCAGTAAGTAGACAAAAAATAATTTATATTAAATTTATACTGAAATTTTATATTAAATACTTTTATGTTAATTGACACCCATACCCATGTAAATTTTAATGCCTATAAAGATGATTCACATGAGGTTATCCAAAGAAGTATAGACCAAGATATTTGGATGGTAAATGTTGGCTCGCAAAAGGATACATCTAAAAGAGCTTTGCATATAGCCAATCAGTATAGCCAAGGTGTTTATGCTGCCATTGGCCTACATCCCATTCATCTTTTTCCTACTCATATAGACGAAAAAGAAATCACATTTTCCAGCCGCCAAGAAAGGTTTGATAGCAATTTTTACCAAGCACTGCTGGATTCAGATACTCAATATAAAATAAAAGCCATTGGCGAAATTGGTTTGGATTATTATCATATACCCAAAAATGTATCATTTGAGCGGTTAAAAGAAGTTCAAAGCCAAGAATTTATTAAACAGCTCAATTTTGCTAGACAAAATAAACTACCAGTCATCTTACATTGCCGTGGGTCTTCAAAAAATCCAATGGACGCTTATTATGATATTTTAGATATTATAAGCAATTTAGAGTTCCAGCCACAAGGTGTCATTCATTGTTTTAGTGGCAGTTTAGAGATTGCTCAAAAATTTATAGAACAAGGTTTTTATGTGGGCTTTACTGGTATCCTTACCTTTGGCAAAAACGCAGATGATCTGAGAGAAGTTGCTAAGCATCTGCCATTGAATAAAATATTAATTGAAACCGATGCCCCATATTTAGCACCTGATCCATACAGGGGCAAGCGCAATGAGCCAAGCTATGTAGAGTTTGTGGCTAAAAAATTAGCTGATATAAAAAAAGTTGATCATCAACAAATAACTGACATAACAACTCAAAATGCAAAGGCATTGTTCAGGCTATAAAAGTTATGTGTTATTTTTATCTTCAATTAAGTCAACGGCACATAGGCCCAGTTCACATATTTCAGCTATTAGCCAGCAGATGGCCAGCACAAATGATAAGCTGTAATATTTTATTTTGTTTTTTATATGTCCTACCTTTTTGTGTTTTTTTAGCTTAAAATTATTAAATAATTTTGTCAATTGAGGATTGGTTATCTATGACACATTATATTTATGTATTCCCTTTTTTATTGAGTTTTATTTTAACCCTTGTCTTAACGCCATATATTAGGAAATTAGCTTTGCACTATAAAATAGTAGACGCGCCATCTAAAGATAGGAAAATACAAATCGGCCATGTACCTCTATTGGGTGGCATTGCGGTTACCATATCTTTTTTAGTAGTCCTTTTAGTTAGTTGGGCTTTGGGTTGGCTTCAAGATGGCGTGATTCAAAATCAACAAATTTTAGCTATCATCTTAGGCAGTTTGGTTATTATGGCATTTGGTTACATTGATGACAAATTTGATATTGGAGTAAAGTCATTTTTAGGTCCTCTTTTAGCCGCCCTGGTAGCTATTTTGATGGGCGTTGTGGTGAGCTATGTGACCAACCCTTTTATATCAGGCACCGGCCCTTACGGCAGAGCTTTGCTTTATTTTACTCCCTACTTTGGTTCGGTTATCAGTTTTATTTGGCTTTTGGGAGTTATGTATACTACCAAGCTATTAGACGGATTAGACGGTTTAGTATCCGGCATTGGCGCCATCGGGGCAGTTATTTTATTTATTGTTTCTCTTTTTTGGGATGTGCCCCAAAGCGGCACTTCAGTTTTAGCTCTTATTTTAGCCGGTTCATGTATTGGTTTTTTAATATACAACTGGCATCCAGCGACTATTTTTTTAGGCGAATCAGGATCTGTTTTTATTGGCTTTATTTTAGGTGTTTTATCAATTATTTCAGGTGCCAAAATTGCCACCACTTTACTTATCATCGGCATTCCGTTGTTAGATGTGGTTTGGATAGTTATTAGACGCATATTTTTTGAGCATAAAAGCCCATTTAAGGGTGATAAAAAACACCTCCATTTCCGTCTCTTGGATATCGGTTTTTCACACCAAAAAGCAGTCCTTACTCTTTATCTGTTAACTCTTATTTTTGGCAGTTCATCACTTTTTTTACAAAGCCAATACAAAGTTGTTGCCCTTGGAGTTTTAACTATGGTAATGGTTATTGTTGCCATGGTAGTGGTGCGCGCATATAATAAAAAAAATAATACAACTGCGGCATCTAAACATAGATATGACGACAATCAACGACCATCATAAAATATAAGATTGCTAACAAGAATGCCTATTAATACCTAACTAAATATGCAGAAATTTTTATTTATTATTATTATTTTAACCCTTCCCATAATATTTACTGGCTGCAATGCGCACAAAGATAGTTCCCCGTCAAATTACCAGCCAATCACAGTTGGGGGGAGTAAACTGCAAGTAGAAGTTGCCGATGCATTTAATACACGCAAGCAAGGTTTATCAAATAGAGCCCAACTAAAATGGGAACACGGTATGCTATTTGTTTTTAACAACTATGCCAAGTACGCTTTTTGGATGAAAGATATGCGTTTCCCCATTGATATTATTTGGATCAAAGATGATACCATAGTAGATATTCATCACAGAGTAGCTATTCCCCAAAATAATCAAAATCTAAAAAGATATCATCCCAGTCAGGCGGTTAACTATGTTTTAGAAGTTAACGCCGGTTGGGTCAAACAAAACAAAATAAAAATTGGAGATAAAATTAAAATAAAAAAATAGGAGGTTGTATATGCAACGAAAGTCATTTTTTGTATTTTATGGGAAGCTTGGAAAAAAATTAAAACAAGACTATTTTAAAAACAATGGTCTCATTCCACATACTCGTAATAATATCATAAATTTTTTTTTGAAAAATCAGGGTTATGGTAAAATTGTCGTCTTTATTGATATCAATTGCGATGGCTATGAGGACATTATAAAACAATTTGAAGCCCTCCCTCACGATATTTATAATTTATATCAAAAATCTCTTCCCGATATATATGGTTATAAAAAATTAAATGGTTATTATGTCAATTTTAGTCAAACTGAGGAGGTAAAAAAAATAATTAATTCCTTTTAAAGCCGTTTTTTACGGCTTTTTTATTGCAGTTTAGGATAGATGTTGCTATAATAGAAATACATAAACCACTTAAAATTTATGGCTAAAAAAAAGCGCGTTTTACTTAAAATATCAGGCGAATTATTTAAATCTGGCGATCAGAGTATAGATATGCAAGCAGTGTTAGAGGTTGCCCAAAGTATTGCCAACTTAACAAAAAAATATGGTGTAGCTGTGGTCGTGGGAGGGGGTAATATTTTCAGGGGAAGATCAGCCCAACACCTCAACTTAGAGCAAAATATTTCACACACTACGGGGATGTTGGCTACCTTGGTCAATTCACTTGCCTTGAAAAACGCTTTTGATAAATTGGCTATCAGCCATAAAATTGTTTCTGCTATTTATTGTCCCCAAATTTCAAAAGTCAATTTACTTGACTCACCAACATATATTGATCAGGGCAATTTATTGATTTTTGCCGGCGGTACAGGCAACCCCTATGTTTCCACGGACACGGCCAGCGTTATTCGTGCTTTAGAGATTAAAGCAGAAGCTGTCTTTAAAGCCACCCATGTCTCAGGAGTATTTTCAGCAGATCCTCATATTTATAAATCAGCCAAACAATTTAAAAAAATGAGCTACGATGATTTTTTTAAATTAAAAGACAATCATATATTAGATACCACGGCAGTTAATTTAGCCAAAACAAATAATTTACCGATTTATATATTTAAGTGGCACCCCAAAAAACTCGCTAAAGCTGTTAACTTTAAAGCCAAAGGAACTATTATTAAAAATTAAATTTTAGTCATTTTAAAATTAATTACCAGTTTTTTATAAATTAAACTTCATTTTTATGAATAAAAAAAATATTGCCATCAATGGATTTGGCCGTATAGGTAGAGCCGCCTTTAAAGTCGCGCTTGATAAAAAAAATATTAAAATTGTTGCCATTAATGATTTAACCGACACAAAAACATTGGCGCATCTATTGCGTTACGATTCAGTTTATGGAAAATTTGGCAAAAAAGTTTCCTATGACAGCCAGCATCTCGTTGTGAATGGCAAAAAGTACCCTGTTTTGGCAATAAAGGAACCGCGAAAACTGCCGTGGAAAAAATATAAAGTGGACGTTGTGCTTGAATGCACCGGCCGCTTTGTTAAAGATGGTGCAGCTAAAGACCATTTTAAGGCCGGTGCTAAAAATGTTATTATCTCTGCCCCAGCCAAAGGTAAAGGAAATGTTCCAACTTGTATGCTGGGAGTTAATGACGATCAATTAGCTAAACATAAAATCGTATCCAATGCATCCTGTACCACTAATTCAATTGGCCCTTTAACCGCTGTGATTGATAAGTATTTTACAGTTAAAGCGGCTTCATTAACTACCATTCATTCTTACACCTCAACCCAAAACCTAATTGATGGTCCGCATAAAGATTTACGCCGTGCCAGAGCGGCTGCTAACAATATTATCCCTACCACTACTGGCGCAGCTCTATCCACCACCGAGGCCTTACCCCATCTTAAAGGTAAATTTGACGGCTTAGCAGTGCGCGTGCCAACTATTTGTGGCTCACTGTCGGATTTGACATATATTGTAGAAAAGCCAACTCAAATTGATAAAGTCAACCAAATTTTAAAAAAAGAATCCAGAAACAAGCAGTTTAAAGGTATTATTGATTATTCAGATGAACCATTGGTTTCTACTGATATCATAGGCAATAGCCATTCACTTATCATTGACGGGCTCTCCACCAAAGTTATTGATGGCATATTAATTAAAATTATAGCATGGTATGATAATGAGTGGGGTTATAGCCATCGTTTAGTAGAAATGGCAGAGAGGTTTTAATGTGTATATAAATCATAAGATTTTTTTTATTTTTTTATTTCTAATTTTTATATTATGTCTAAATTAGTTATTGATATAGAAACCGCCGGCTTTGATATGCAGGATTTTGATAATATCTCACAAGATTATTTCAAGCACTGGGCAGAGCAAGCCGCGGGCAGTCAAGATGAAATTGAACACGAATTAAATAAAATACAAGATGGCTTCAATTTTTCTCCTCTAACCGCCCAAGTGGTGTGTATTGGCATACTCAATCCAGATACTGACCATGGTAAAATTTATTACCAGAATCCAGTTAATCCAGAAAATAAATTTGAGGAAAATAATATACAATTTGAAGCTGTAGATGAAAAAAATATGTTACGTAAATTTTGGCAGAATGCCACATCATATGATGAATTTATTACTTTTAATGGACGGGGTTTTGATATACCTTTTTTAATGATTAGATCAGCCATTCATAAAATTAAACCAACTAAAAATTTATTAACCAATAGATATTTAAATTTACAGCGCGGGGGGGCAAAGCATATTGATTTAGATGATCAATTGAAATTTTATGGAGCTGTGTGGGGCAAGAGGGGATACAATTTACATTTTTACTGCCAAGCTTTCGGAATTAAGAGCCCTAAAACAGAAGGCGTTTCAGGAGCTCATGTCAAGGAGATGTTTAATTCTGGTAAATATGATGACATAGCCCGCTATAATGTAGATGATATCCGTTCAACTGCTGAGTTGTATAAAATTTGGCAAGACTACATCAATATATAAAAGCTAATTTTTATATTTATGCTTGATTCAATAGAAGCTAAAAAAACACAAGAAACATCCAGGCCATTGATTGAGTTTTATAATTATTTAGGCGAATATAACGTTAGGCAACTTTTAGACATTGGTGAGGTAAGTATTGTTATAGATCCACGTAAAAAAATAAAGCACTTAAGTTTGAATATCAATGATTTAAAAGTCGGAGATATATTTTATTATACAAATTTAAATAGTTTAAGAACTAATATTTTAATTGAAGATATTAAACCCGCCAACGAGGGAAAATTAAAATTTGATTTAAAAGTCTTAGATTGAATCCATTAACTATGCGAGTAGCCACAATCGTGCCAGTCTATAATGAACATCCAAATCGGCTGAAAAAAATTTTGTCTGATTTAGCAAACTATGTGGATCACATCATAGTAGTTGATGACGGATCAGACCAGCCAATTGAAACCATAATTCAAGCCACTCTGCCCAAGGTGGATGTTTTAAGGCATAAAATAAATCGTGGGCAAGGAGCCGCACTGCAGACAGGCACTAATTGGGCTATTCAGCAGGCGGCAGATATAATAGTTCATTTTGACGGTGATGGCCAGCACACTCCAGCCGATATTCCTGAAATTATTCAACCCATTATTAAAGGCGGGGCAGACTATGTTTTTGGTTCACGCTTTCTTGGCAAGAGTAGTAATATTCCCTGGTTTAAAAAATATATTATTTTACCCATTTCGCGTATCATCAATTATATCTACAGCGGCCTTAAACTAACTGATGTGCATACCGGTATTCGCGCATTTAATAAAAAAATTCATAAACAGATTTATTTATCTCACGATCAAATGGCGCATAATAGTGAATATTCATATTTGGTTAAAAAAAATAACATTAAATATGCTGAAGTTCCAGTCAAAATTAGCTACCATGAATTTGGCCAAGGCATAGGTGGCGGCTTTAAAATTTTAAAAGAATTGATTACCGGAAAAATAATAAAAAAACTATAGGGAAAATTCAGCCAATTATTGTTACTTGTTATTTGTTTATTGCTTATTGTTAATTAATTTTTTTATGGCTTTAATACAAATTTTAGCTATTATATTTGTTATCTTTGCTATCTGGCGCGTTTTTTCAGAATTTAGGCGGCACGATTTGAAATTAACAGAATTTATCATGTGGCTCATTTTTTGGCTGGCAGTAGCGGTGGCTTTTATTACTCCTGACTCACTCACTCGCTTGGCTAACTTACTTGGCATAGGCAGGGGCGCTGATTTGGTATTATATGTTGCTGTGATAGTTGTTTTTTATCTTATGTTTCGTATTTTCGTGCGACTTGAGAAAATGGAGCGTAACATTACAAAAGTTGTGCGCCAAGATGCTATGGGAGAAAAACAGCACAACCGCCACAGTCGCACTCATAATATTGAAAACAAAACAAACTAAAACAATCACCGCCTACTGGTTTGATAATGTGATGGCTAAATAATTTAAAAATTGTTGCGCAATATAATCATCAAATCAGCTTTAATCAATCTATTATTGATAGTTTATGCCCAAAGTTACTCTCATTTTAGTCACCTGGAATTCAGCTGAGCATCTCAGGGAGTTTTTTAGTAGTTTATTAAGAATCAATTACCCCAAACATAGCTGGAATTTAGTTATTGTAGATAACGGTTCTCAAGATGAAACAAGAAAAACTATAGGTACTTGGCAGACCAAGATGCACAACTTAACAACTGTTATTTACAACGCTCAAAATCTGGGTTTTACCAAAGCCAATAATCAAGGTATCCAATATGCCCTGCAAAATAATGTTGATTATATTGCCTTAGTGAATGATGATATCGTCTTCACTAAAGACTGGTTAAAGAGTATGGTTGAGTGCATGGAAAAAAATAAACAGGTGGGCTTATCACAGCCGCTTATTATGAGATATAGCGAGCCCAGTCAGGTGAATTCTTTGGGTAATGCTTTTCAATTTACCGGTTTTGGGTATTCTTTTGGTGACAATGTCCCGTTAAGTGACTTGCGCCAGCAAGGTTTGGTAAAAGATTATGAACCAGCCTATCTATCATTTGCCTGCGTAGTTATCAGAGCCGATTTATTTAACCAAATCGGTCTGCTGGATGATAAATATTTTTCTTATTTAGAAGACGCAGATTTTTGTTTTCGCACCAGACTTCAAGATTGGCATTTATTAGTCAATACTTCAGCTAAAGTCTTTCACAATTACCGTACTCCATTTAGTAAAAACAAAGAAAGGTATTTTTGGCTGGAAAAAAATAGATTTTATTTAATCTTAAAATTTTATAGAGCTAAAACACTATTATTAATCACACCGGCTTGTATATTTATGGAAATTGGACAAATAATTTATGCTTTAGCCAAGGGATTTTTTATCAAAAGGTTAAAAACCTATTTTTGGGTATTGGCCAACCTGCTCTCCATTTACCAACAAAGGAAAAGAGTGCAATCCAGTAGACAATTTGGAGATTATAAACTCTTTGATTTTATGACTGGAAAAATCTTATTTCAGGAGTTAGATAACTTTTTATTGCGCTATATAGCCAATCCGATATTAGCTTTATACTTAAAACTTATAAAAAAATTTATCTAATTTATGCAATATAAAGGCAAGCTTATAGTGATTGAAGGCATTGATTCTTCAGGTAAAGGCACTCAAACTAAAAAATTGATAAATTATTTTAAAAAATTGAATTATTCCACAGCATCTATGTCTTTTCCAAGGCATGGTAAAAATTTTTTTGGCCTCATGGTAGATGATTACCTCAACAATAAATTTGGCCCCGCTTCAAAGTTTGACCCAAAACTCGCCTCAGTCTTATATGCCGCAGATAGATTTGAAGTTAAAGATAAACTTTATCAATGGCTAAATCAGGAAAAGTTGATTATCTTAGATAGGTATGCCAGCTCTAATAAAGCCCATCAGTTGAGTAAACTTAAATCATCTGCTTCAAAAAAATCATTCCTTAGGTGGGTAGATGAGTTGGAATATAAAATATTCGGTATTCCCAAGCCGGATATAGTTATTTTTTTAGATGTTAGTCCGACAATAGTCAACCAGCTTATCAAAGAGCGCTCTGGCCAAGGTAAACAATATATTCAAGGTAAATATGACGGACACGAAAGGGATAAACAGTATCTAAAAAAAACTTACCAAGCATACATGTATTTAACTCGTAAATACCCAAACTGGCACCGCGTAGCTTGTTCCAGTAACGGTAAAATATTAACTAAAGATCAGATACATCAAAAAATCATCACCCTTATAGAGTCAGACATCTCATAGTCAACAGCAATTTATCAGCATCCTTAAATACACCTATTTAAGGATGCTTTAAAATAATGTTATACACTTCTCAACCAACCATAGATAATGTAGAATAAAACTATATTTAGGCTTAATGGTAAATCCGTGAGGATGAAATCTTAGAGTATGGTTACAAAAAAAACTTAAGATATTGCCCAAAATGCTGTTCTCATCGCACCAGAAAGAATGGACATTTCAGAGGTAAGCAGAGATATGAATGCACGGCTTGCGACAATAACTTTATCAGCAAATCCGGGAAAATAGTTTTATAAAAGGTTCTTTGGCACAAAGTATGTCTGGCAAAAACAAACTGTTAAACAGTTAGCTAAAGAATACCAGCGTAGCGAGAAATGGATCCGGCAACAGTTAGATAATGTAGTTGTCGCTAAACCCAAGGTTCAGGCTTGCCCTGTAGTAATAGCTGCTGATATGACTTTTTCAAAAGAACTTACGGTGTAGCTGTGGCTCGGGCGATTCACCTAAGAAAAAACTTGGCCTGGCAAGCGACTACTACTGAAAGTGCCTTTGTCTATCGTGAGTTGCGCTTCTTGCTCTGAATCCAAGGGTTTGAGATTCAAGCCGCTGTAATTGACGGCCGGCCTGGTTTACTTGAGGTTTTCTGGGATGTGCCCATTCAGATGTGCCATTTTCATCAAATTCAAATTATGACCCGATATCTGACCACGAGGCCCAAATTGCCTGCTGGCCAGATGTTGAGACATGTTGCCATGAATATTTCTAAGAGTGATGAAGGCGAGCTGAGAGCTAATCTGAGCACCTGGTATGGACAATAACACGACTTTCTTAAAGAAAAGACCTGCAATCCTGAAATCAAACGCTGGTTTTACACACATAAAAGGTTACGCTCTACTTACAGAAGCATTACCAAAAATTTACCTTTACTCCACACTTACCAGAAGTATCTTGAACTGGAGATCCCGAACACTACTAATTGTTTAGATGGGACATTCTCTCATCTCAAAGATATGCTAAGAATTTACAAGGGCTTGAAAAGGGGCAGAAAACTTAAGTTGATTAACGAATTTTTGTCGAAAAATCCTCACTAAATTACCATTATACCTATATTTACTATTTTTAAAAAATACTAAAAATTACTTATGCCAAAGACAGCTAAATTATTACCCTTACAGCAAGAATTTATAGAAATGGCGACTCATATTGGTCAAAGCATTGGCCAAGAGCACTCAATGACAGTCATTTTTTCAATTCTTTTTTCAGAACCGGATGCCATTAGCATGGAAGATTTAGCTGCCAAAAGTGGCTACAGTTTAGCTTTGATTAGTCAAAAAATTAAAATTTTGGAATCATTTAACATTATTCAAAGAACCACCCGTCCCGGTTCTAAAAAAGTGTATTTATATATGCACAAAGATTTATTAGATGTCTGGATCAATCAAATTTACGGACCAGCCAGCAAAAAAATTAGCTTAGCTAAAGAATTAAGCCCTAAACTGCTTGATAAGTATAAAAATAACCTCCAATCCGATAGGGATAAAAAGGTTTTTAATATTATTCAAGATTATTACAAACAGACCAAAATTATTGATCAAATGTTAGCTGAAGCTAAAAAAATTATTGAAAAATATAAATATGAAAAAAAATAAATACCAACCAACAATAGGTTTGGAAATCCATATACAACTCAAAACACAAAGTAAAATGTTTTGCCGTTGTGCCAATAACACTTGGCAAATTGGCCGTCAGCAAATAAAACCCAACAGTAGTATTTGTCCGGTTTGCACCGGTCAGCCGGGAGCTTTGCCTATGCTCAATAAACGAGCTGTGGAGATGTGTATTTTGACCGGTTTGGCACTAAATTGTCGCTTTGCTAAAAATACGAAATTTGACCGTAAAAATTATTTTTATCCCGACTTGCCCAAGGGATATCAAATTTCCCAATATGATAAACCAATATGCCACCAGGGGCAATTAAATGTTGGCAATCAGCAAATCGGTATTACACGCATTCACTTAGAAGAGGATACTGGTAAAAACATCCACCCCGCAGGAGAGGACTATTCTCTAATTGACTACAATCGCTCAGGCGTGCCATTAATGGAGTTGGTGACTGAACCCCATATCCATTCAGCCAGCCAAGCCAAATTATTTTGCCAAAAACTACAGCAAATTTTAAGAGCGCTAAATGTATCTAATGCTGATATGGAAAAAAGCCAAATGCGCTGTGAAGTCAATATTTCAATCTCAAGTTCAGATCAAATGGGTGACAAAGTAGAGATTAAAAATTTAAATTCATTTAAGTCCATTGAGCGTTCTATTGAGTATGAAATTATGCGCCAAAGCAAGCTCTTGGACCAAGGTCAAACGGTACCCACTCAAACCAGAGGCTGGCACGAAAAAGAACAAACTACATTTGCCCAACGTGCCAAAGAAGCGGCGCATGATTATCGTTATTTTCCTGAGCCAGATATACCTCAATTAAATATAGACCAAAAACTTATCCAAAACATTAAAGCCGATATGCCCGAACTGCCTGATGCAAAAACCCAACGTTTTATTAACCAATATGGATTTAAGCCAATTGACGCTCAACACATTATTCAAAATAAAATTATCGCTGGTTTTGTTGAAAATACGATGAGCGAACTGCGCCTATGGTTGGCCCAATTAGATGAAATTGAACTCTCAGATGATGAGGCATGGGAAAAACATAAAGCCAAATTAAGTAAATTAACTGCCAATTGGATAATTAATAAACTGGAAGCAGTTTTAAAAGACAAATCAATGACTTGGCAAGAAATGAAAATCACACCCGAGAATTTTGCCGAATTTATTAGTTTAGTTTATAAAAATAGGGTTAATTCAACGAATGCTGTGAAATTGCTCCAAGTTATGGCAGACAAAGGGGGAGACCCTTCACAGATTTTAGAAGATCAAGGGATGCATTTATTGGAAGATGTTTCAGATATAGATCCCGTGATTGATAAAATAATGCAAGCTCATCCAGATCAAGTTAAGGCATATCAAAGCGGCAAACATACTCTTTTGAAGTTTTTTATGGGCCAAGTTATGCGTGAGACACAAGGTAAAGCCAACCCCAAAATGGCAGAAGAACTATTAATTCAAAAATTAGACCAATCATAAAGATATTCTAAATATTATAAAGCTTTAATATTTAAAACGTTTATGTCCAAAAAAATAATAATCAGCATCATCGTCCTGATAGTTATCGCAGGAGGTATTTTTATTAGCCAATTGGGTAAAACCAAGTTTGAATATATTACCGCCCAAGCTGAAATAGGGGATGTCGTCCAAACAGTTGATGTTACTGGTTCAGTAAAATCAAGCCAAACCATAGCTCTCAATTTTAAAACCACCGGCAGACTCAGTCAGTTCAAT
>CAZVLW010000011.1:0-16281 GCA_964628705.1 uncultured Gammaproteobacteria bacterium | reverse complement strand
TCTTCAACCACATAAAAACCACCTTCACCGGTAGCTTCAAGTCTACCCAATGAGCCGCCCAGTTCAAGTGGTTTACCAGTTACTACGGCTAACTCAGTTTGATTAACTATCTGGCTGTATTCGTCCACCATCCAGCTCATAATTTGTGGATTAGTATAAACATCAGGAGCGGGTACATCCACCTTGGGTCCAATAAAATTTGCCATCTTTCTAGTAAACACTCTAGTTAGCTTCTCCAACTCAACCGAAGATAATTTTTTAGGATCAACTTTTACGCCGCCCTTTCCTCCACCCATCGGGATACCAACCACAGCTGATTTAATGGCCATCCAAAAAGCTAATGCTTTGACTTCTGATAAATTAACCTTGGGAAAATAACGAATACCTCCCTTATACGGACCACGGGCATTATTATACTGTACACGGTAACCCTCAAAAACTTTTATAGATCCCTCATCCATCTCTACAGGTAGAGAAACCTGTAAAATATTATCAGCTGACTTTAATCGCTCGTAAACACCTTTATCCAAATCCACTAACTCAGCAGCTTTTTGTAATTGTTGCATTGCACTGTTAAATGTATTAGCCATATATAATTATTTAATTTGTTAAAAGATATTATTATACACCATCATACCTTTTTTAGCAATGATAAATTTAAAAAATATCTTCATCCATATGTTTATTACCAATAAGTTAACTATAACGCACTTTTAAATAAGCTGAGATAGCCGCTAAAAAGAAATACCACATAAAATTTGTCAAACCTAAACTAAAACCAATCACCATAACTAAAATCATCAGAGCCCGACCGGCGTTAATCAGTATTTCATGATAAATCACATACTCATCAATGTCATCACCCTTAGCTTTAGCGCGCCTGTAAAACAAGCTTGTAAAGGGTATCATGGCAGCCGCCTCCACTATTTTATTATAAGTAGATAAAAAAATATAACTCAATGGATTATAAATAAAACCAATTAATATATAGGACAAACTGTGTAATTTAGTAGTATAGTGAATAATGTTTGTCTCACCTTTTTTATCACTAAAGGTACCAAATAAATAACTAAAAACAACCACCAAAACAAGAGATAAAGTGGTTACCCCGCCAATTAACTCATAATCCTCTAAAACTATAAAAAAGAATATAGGCAAAACAAAAGCCGCGAACACACCCTCCATGCCCCCTGCAAAAAAAGCTAAAAAATCACCTTTGGAATGTTTGTTTTTGTGCTTAATATTATAAAAAGCGTCCTTTAAGCCAGTTAACCAATTAAATTTATACTCCTCTTTTAAATCTCTAGACATCAAAAGCGGTATTGAGGACAGCATAAACAAAATACTAGCTATGGCAAATAACACATTATAGCCAAAATTAACAATCACCATACCTCCCACCAAAGGAGCCGCTGTCCTTGATAATGAAATTATAATGTTGGCCAAACTAATTTGCTTACCTTTTTTAGTTTCACTTGAAAAGAAAGCAAAATCTATATGGCGTGCCGGCCAAAAAACCGTTACATAAATAATTTTAGCTACTAAAGCCAAATAAATAAACTGCATACCGTAATCTTGGGCTAAATTTAAAAAAATATAATACAGCCCAAAAAAGGGCAAACTAAAAGCAATCATTTTTTTTACACCCAATCTGCCAGTTAGCTTGCCTGCCACAGGAGACAGGGCGGCATGGGCAAGGTATTGGGCTAAAACAAACAAAAGCACCTTGACAACCGAGTAATCAAAATAAAGGTACAAAAAGATAGGTGTAAAAACACCTACTAAACCCAGAGCAAAATTTTTCACAGCCATTGAAACAAACAATTCACTCATCTCTTGACGCAAAGAATAATGTATCTCAAGAGACTGCTTTTCATGTGTTGGCATATTATTTATAACTATTGAGTAATGTGTTTGTCTCTTTTAAGTTGAAAAAATTATGACGCTTGTGCTTTAACTTGCTATACAACATCGGCTTTATAATCGACATCACACTCCATTTAAAAAATGTTAAATACTTAAACCTCTCAGCCACTCCCAACCTGTATTCATAAAAATTATCCGCATGATCGGCATCTTGTATAAGCTGATGGTAAATTGATTTATTTTTATTTAAAAAACCAAAATCATTAAAATTATGATGTTTGATTAAATTTTCAATTAGGAGTCGGTGTGACTTACTTAAATTTACCTTTTTAAAATACCCTGAAGCAATTCTCACACTTCTCAGGCCCTCAAATAAAAACTGAGTTAGTGTCGGCCTGTATCTAATATAACTTATATCATGCCAACAAATAGCTATTTTTAAAAGCTTTAAATCAACCTGTTTTTTAAAGCTGGATTTAAGCATCCCTAATAATCGCTCTGCATTTTGCAAAACCCTCTCAATGTGAGTCCAGTCGTGCACTGGGTCCCGTGTCTTGGACATTAACTCTTTAGCTTTGCTAAATAAATAATTATATTGGTCTTGGCTCATAAAAAAGTATCTAATCAATAAAATTAAGTAAAATAATTTAACTAATTATAAACTTTGGCAAGTCTCTTTTATTGTTATCTTATTAGTTGTGGTGGATTGATTATTAATTATCGCTTGTTAATTGTTAATTATTGGCCGATTTAAACCACTATATTTATCAACTTATCAGGCACGTAAATTATTTTTTTAGGCTCTTTGTTTGTTAACCATTTTTTTACCTTATCACTTTGTTTAGCCAATTGCTCAACTGCTTGTTTTGACAAACCCCGATCCACGCTCAATTTGTCACGAACTTTACCATTCACCTGGATGACTAACTCTATTTCATCTGCCACTGTCATTTTTTTGTCATAGACAGGCCAAGCGGCTAAACTGATTGATGTTTTGTGCCCCAATGCAGACCACAACTCCTCACATATATGAGGTGCAAAAGGGGATAAAAGTAAAATAAATTTTTCAAAAATATTTTTAGAAACTGATGCTTGTTCTTCTATTTTATTGGCGAAAATCATTAATTGAGAAATAGCTGTATTAAATCGCATTTTCTCTATATCTTGGCTAACTTTTTTTATACTCTGATGAGTTAAAACCTCTACTTCTTTGGTATCTTTTTGGTTATCTCTTAATTTATCCTGCAACTTCCATGCCTTATCTAAAAATCTTTTT
Source organism: uncultured Gammaproteobacteria bacterium (assembly GCA_964628705.1). GTDB lineage: Bacteria > Patescibacteriota > Patescibacteriia > UBA2196 > GWA2-42-15 > CAZVLW01. The sequence goes on along the minus strand of CAZVLW010000011.1, from coordinate 13,139 downwards.
ATACCAATTACACCCTTATCATCCCAAGCAATGGACTGATTAAAGGGACCCATAAACATCTCATACAATCTAACCGTGTCAGCTCCATATTGGCTGATATAATTATCTGGATTGACCACATTTCCTTTTGATTTGCTCATTTTTATACCACCCCTACCTAAGATCATACCGTGTGCGGTTCTTTTTTTATAAGGCTCTGAACCGCATGCTTGTGGCACCGCACCAATATCATATAAAAATTTATAAATAAACCGTGAATAAAGCAAATGTAATGTAGTATGTTCCATGCCTCCATTGTACCAATCCACCGGACACCAATATTGAAGCTTATCTGAAGCTGCTAACGCCTGACTGTTATGAGGATCGGTATATCGTAAGAAATACCAATTAGAACCAGCCCAATTAGGCATCACATCAGTCTCACGTTTAGCTGGTGATCCACACTTTGGGCACTTTACATTAAGCCAATCTTTTGCTTTAGCTAAAGGCGATTCACCTTGTGATGTCGGTTTATAATCCTCAATCTCTGGTAATTTAACTGGTAAGTTACTATCAACTACCCAACCCGGGTTCAATAATTCACCCTTGTTATACATCTCCTCACTTGAGCTATTCTTTTTAATTTGCTGGGCACAATATTGACAATAAATTAACGGAATTGGCTCTCCCCAATATCGCTGCCTGGAAAAAATCCAGTCACGCAATTTATAGCTCACGCCAGCTCGGCCTAAATTATTCTCTGCCAACCAGGCTATTATTTGCTTCTTAAACTCAGCTGTTTTTGAACCATTAAAATTACCTGAATTAACAGCCACACCCTCTCCTTCATAGCACACATTCTGACTGCCGCTATTAACTTGCTTTTCTTTTAAGGGATGGACAACCTCTACTATGGATAATTTATATTTTTTGGCAAATTCAAAATCACGGCTATCATGAGCGGGTACCGCCATAATGGCACCACTACCATAACCCATCATTACATAATCGGCCACCCAAATCGGCAATTCTTTATTGTTCACTGGATTAACTGCCGCAACTCCCTTTAATTCAATACCTGTTTTCTCTTTATTTAAATCAACTCGCTCCAATTCACTTTTCTTTTTTACTTGTTGAATGTATTGCTCCACTTTATCATAATTTGAAATACTTGACTTTTGATGCCTAATAAGCGGATGTTCAGGAGCTATCACCATAAATGTTGCCCCAAACAACGTATCTGGCCGAGTAGTAAAAACCTCCAGCTCTTCATTTAACAACTCGCTTGATTTGTTCTTGATAATAAATTTTACCGACGCCCCATAACTTCTACCGATCCAGTTTCTTTGCTGTATTTTTATCCGATCCAAATAATCCACCTTATCCAAATCATCAACCAGCCTATCCGCGTACTTGGTAATTTTAAGCACCCATTGTTCCTTTTCTTTTTTTACCACCTCACCCCCACAACGCTCGCAAACGCCGTTTATCACCTCTTCATTGGCTAAACCTATTTGACAAACAGTGCACCAATTTATATCCTGCTTGCTTTTATAAGCCAAGCCATGCTCAAAAAGTTTAATAAAAATCCACTGCGTCCATTTATAATAATCAGCCTCCGTGGTAGCAAAAACACGTGACCAATCAAAACTAAAGCCAGCTTCTTTTAGTTGACGAGTAAAAATTTTTATATTCTCAGGGGTCACCTCTTGCGGTTTTTTGTTTTTTTTAATGGCATAATTTTCAGTAGGCAAACCAAAAGCATCAAAACCAATAGGATAAATTACATTATACCCCTGCATTCGTCTTTTACGGCAAATCACATCCATGGCAGTATTTGAACGCAAGTGACCAGTGTGCAACCCATCACCCGATGGGTAAGGAAACTCAATTAAACCATAAAACTTTTGCCTTGCTTGGTTTTCTTTAGCTTGGAATAATTTATTTTCCTGCCAATAAGTTTGCCATTTTTTTTCTATTTTTTGATGATCATATTTACGCATATATAATTTATATTATCACCTAATATTAGATAAATCAAACCAAAATTAAAGTAATAAATTATAGAAACCAACCAACTATCTACTTGCTCTTCCCATATTCCAAATTTTCTGTTACTATTTAAATTATCGCCGAAAACCTTTATGGATAATAATGGCAAAAAAATATATAAACCTTTTATTAAAGCCCTTTGGTGGCTTTTATTTAAGCTTATATTGTTTCCGCTTTATAAGCTTTTTTTAAATCTTAATAAACTTATCCACAAAAATCTAATCCACACCCCTTATTTAACACAAAACCAAATAAAAAACACCTTGAAACAAAACTTTCCTTTTCATATTACCATTTCAATCATCTTAATTTTTGTTATTGCCAATAATTTAGCCACCCAAAACACTTATGCTGAAGATTTTAACAAACAAAGCATTATGGCCAGTATTTTAATGACTGACATTGAGCAAGAAATTGTTGAAAAATCTTATGATCTAACCAATTTACGTCAACAACCCAAAACAGAATCTATTCACCAAAAACTATCAACCCTATCAAATATCTCATACACTAATAGTAATGATCGGCAAGCAATCACTTCTCCAAATGAAACTATTATTAGTCAAAATGGTCAAACTTTTATCAAGCCCTCACTTACCCCTATTGCCTCAAACCAAGAGTCAAAACCGGTTTCAATGGCAACCACCAAAGATCAACTCCAAAACAAAAATAATAACCGAGAAAAAGAAATTAAAACTTATATTGTCCAACCTGGCGACACCATTAGTGCTATTGCTGAAAAATTTGGTATTTCTATTAATACTATTTTATGGGAAAACAACTTATCACTTTCTAGCTATATTCGCCCTGGTGATAAATTAACCATCTTACCAGTTGATGGGATTAGCTACACCATACGTTCTGGTGACACACTCTCAGCTATTGCTAATAAATATAATAGTGATCTAGATAAAATTTTAGCCCACAATCAACTTGCCTCGGCTGGTAAAATTACAGCTGGACAAAAACTAATTATTCCAGATGGTAAACCAGGTAGCAGCCAACCACAACGAACTCACAGTATTTACAATAATAAAATAGTCGACTCACAAACTCAAAGCTTCATTTGGCCAAGTAACTCTAAACGCATTACTCAATACTACCACTGGCGCCACTATGCTATTGACATTGGGGCAAAAAGCGGAACCCCAATTTATGCCTCTAAAAATGGGCGTATTGAATATTCCGGCTGGTCAACTGGTTATGGTTACAATATAGTCGTTAACCACGGTAGTGGATCTAAAACACGTTATGCCCATGCTTCTAGACTGTATGTTAAACGCGGAGATCAAGTTAGCCAAGGAGAAGTTATTGGAGCGGTTGGCTCTACCGGGTGGTCCACTGGCCCGCATATACACTTTGAAATTATTATCAATAACACTAAGGTAAATCCATTAAGTTATCTCTAAAAACATACACCACTCAAAAACCCCGCCTTATAACCAAGTGGGGTTTCAATTAATAGTTAAACAGCTAACCATAAAACCATATAACTATTAAACTGTTTTTTTATTGCCTAATTCCCTGTCACCCTTAACACCTCTTCAACACTGGTAACCCCTTTAAGTGCTTTTAATATACCGTCTTGTCGCATAGTTATCATACCATTTCTAATAGCCATCTCATAAATTTTGTGTTCTGAAATCTGATCAGCTAAAACAACATCACGCATATCATCCGTGATGAGTAAAATTTCAAAAATACCAACTTGGCCCTTATATCCCAAACCAGAACATTGCTCGCACCCGCTTCCTTTATAAAACTCTACATTCTCTAAATTAATATTGTACTTATCTTTATAACTCTCAGGTAAAGCCGCTAACTCTTGGTTAACAAACTCACGCCCTTGACCAGTTAACTCTTCTTTCTGTTTGCAATTTCCACACACCGTTCGCACTAAACGCTGGGCTATACTAACATTCATCGCTGGTGCCAACAAATATGGCTTTCCTCCTAATGCTAAAAATCTAGGCACGGCACCCGCGGCATTATTGGTGTGCAGGGTGGTAAATACTAAATGACCAGTTAAAGCCGCATTAAGTGCAATGTCAGTAGTTTCTTTATCTCTAATTTCCCCCACTAATATTACATCGGGGTCTTGGCGTACAATTGAACGCAGTGCCTTGGCAAAAGTATAACCCCTATCTGAATTAATCTCTGATTGGTTAATGCCTTCTAGTTTGTATTCTACCGGATCTTCAACGGTAATAATCTTATTATCTTCACTGTTAACCTGACTTAAAACTGCATACAAAGTAGTAGTCTTACCAGAACCAGTGGGTCCGGTTACCACTATCATACCATTCGGTTTTTGTATTTCCTTTTCTACTAACGCCTTATTATAATCCATTAAACCCAAATTATCTAAAGTCATTTGGCGTATTTTATCATGATACAAGATGCGCATAACCACACTCTCACCATAAGCAGTAGGGATAGTAGATACCCTAAAATCAATAGATGATCCTTTTATTTCAACATTAAACCTACCGTCTTGAGGTTTGTCTTTAACATTAATTTTTATTTTGGCGTTCAATTTAATCCTAGAAATTAATTTATCCCAGGATTCCCTATTTAGTTTAGCCACTTCGTGTAAAACACCGTCCACCCTAAAACGTATTTGAATGCCGTGCTCCTCTGCTTCAATATGAATATCACTCGCCTCGACTTTAATCGCCGCCGCCAATATCATACTAAACACCTCCGTCATGGAAACTTGGTTAATTTTATGCTTGAGCTCATTTAAATCCTTCAAACTATCCGCATTTTTCTTTAAATCCTCTTCTAAAAGCTCTACACTGTCTTGCTCTTCAATAATCTTAGGCAATGCCGCATATTGTTTAAAAGCCGCCTCAAAACTGGCTTGACTGGTTAAGTAAATCTTTATCGCCTCACTATATAACTGCTTTAATTCATCTATAATTTGTTTAACCTCTTGATTTAATTCAACCGCTGCCAAGCGAATCTCTTTGTGCTGTCTAAACATAAAACAAATTACTTGCTTTTCCTTAGAAATGCCTCTATCAATCATCCTTAATGCCTCTGGCATAATGGGTAGAGCTTTTAAATTAATATACCCCAAACCCAAATCATCAGCTTTATTTTTTACCTCACTTTCTTTCGCCTCTATGCTAATTTCTTGCATTTTATCCTGCAACTCCTCTTGTTTATTATGACTGGTAATTTTTAAACCATTTGGAGTGCTAACCACGTCTTGACCACTCGGCTGTGCATTTTTATCTTGCTGTTTTTTTTGTGCGTTTTGCCTATGCTTAAATTGACCTGATTCATCTTCTTTGGTGATGCTGGTTAAATTGCCCACCTCGCCATGAGACTGCTTGCTGTTACCATTGAAAGCTAACTGGTCGGCTTGATTTGAGCTATCCTTATCTTCACCTTGTTCACTTGGCCCAGGCACCACTCTCTGTTTGCCTACTTCTAAATCCATTTCATCTCCACCTTGGTTTTGTTGATCTTTTTTTATTTGTAACTCTTTTGCCTTCAACTCTTGTTGGTTTTGATCTCCCCCTAAGTCAACTTCTGGTTTTAAAAACTCACCTTCATCCTGTGAGTCGTCTTGGTTTTGATTGGTATTATTTAAATTTTTTATATCATCAACCATAAAATAAAATCATTATATATAAATATTATACACCACTATCAAGCTTAGACTCAAATCGCTGTTTGTCTATTACTAAAACAATAGCCACCAAAAGCCAGAATAAAACGCTTAAATCATTTTTAAAATAAGGCACATCAACCAATCCATGGACTAATAAAGCTAACATGGCTGACATAGTAATAATAGCATACTTATCATACTTTGATTGATAAGCTAAATAATAAAAATAAACCACAATCAAAACAAAGCTAAGCAATCCCAAAAAACCTATCTCAGACCAAAAATTCAATACAACATTGTGCGGATATAAATATATCTCAATATAATCCTTTTGATGATATGGTAATACGGATTGCTGATAGCCGGACAAACCCGCTCCCCATAAAGACTTATCTTGAAGCATCCACCAGCCCTCTTGCCACATCCCTAAACGCACAGAAATAGAATCACCACCAACCACACTAGACTTGCCCGTTAAATTTATCACACCACTCGTTGCCAAATAACTCCCGCTAAGTATAATAATAATTGTTAGTATTATAAAATACTTTCTCAAGGGAATATAAAACAAGCTATAAAAAACCAAACCCGTCAATATGGCAACTAAAGCGCCCTTGGAAAGAGTAAAATAAATTGCACCAAAACTCAACAACACGACTGTTAGATAATAAAACATATACCCGACCCTTGATTTTTCTTTAAACCATAAATAAGCCAACCAACCAATTAAAATTAAAAATACAGGAGTTAAATACAAAGCTAAGGCGTTTGGATAAGCATAAATAGAAGTTACTCTTCTGGTGGCCTCCCCGGCCCAAAACTCATTAAAAATAAAACTTCCAGTGATTTTTTGATAAATAGCCACCACACTTAAAAATAGAGCTTGGACAGATAAAACTTTAAATATTTGTTTAATATCCTCTCTTTGTGTCACACCAACTATCACCAATAATAACATAATTGGTTCAATAAAATACGCCTTCCAAACCCCCGCCGCCGATTTAATATCAGGTGATACAAAAACTGATATACTAGCAGTTGTTAAAAACAAAAAAATAAATAAAAATAAATATTTATATTGCCTAATTTTTTCTTTAATTAAATCAATTTTTACTTGATATAAAATTTGCACCAACCACACCAAAAATAAAATCAATATCATTCCCTCAAGCAGAGTCATTGGCAACCGGCCAAAACTGAAACGTATCATATAAGCCGGCAGGCAAAAAATTAATAAATACAAAGCCCACTTTATATTCCTTATGGCTAAAAAAGTGAATAAAACAAAATAGATTGAAAATAAAAAGATACTAAGCATAATAAAAAAATTTGTAATTTATTCTTAAAAAAGCAATGTCCAATAATTATCAACTAATAATAAAAAATATCCTTTATTCCCCGTTTTTAAGGATGGGATAATTAGTCTCACTTAAAAAAAATTAACATTTTTAAATTTTAATTTATTACAACCCCTTGTCAGACTATCTCCACTCACACAATAAAATTGAAAAACTATTATAATCTTTATTTTTACAAATTAAACCTTATCCCTTTAATTAGCCATAATATTACAAAATACGCAACAGCTCCAAATATAATAAGTAAAACCACATTATAATTTATCCAAAAAGTTAATATAAAACCCATCATCACAGCCGCCAACATGGACTTGCCAAAGACTAATAAATTCAACCTAAGTTCAACATATTTATACAATAAATAAAGTGTAGCTATCAACATAAAACCCTCAACTACAATAGTTACCCCGGCCGCAGCCAAATAAACAAACTTAGGTATTAGCCACACATAACCCACCACCGCCATTACGGCGGCAAATAAATAAAATTTAATAATCTGCCTTTGCTTACCAATGGCAATAATAGCGTAAGTGGTTAAATGAGTTAAAAATATAATCCCTACCGCCCAAATCAAAATCTGTAAAACCAAGGCTGATGACCGAAATTCAGCTCCGGCAATAAGTCTAATAATGGGATCTGCTAAAACCAAAGTGCCGATTATCATAGGCCATATAATAATAGACAATCCATCAAAAGCTTTTTGAAATTTTGATTTAAAATTATGAATTTTTTTATCCCTCCAATCTTTAGATAAAAGCGGCGAAACCAAACCCATGAAAATAGCCGGCCAAGCAATTAACACTTCTAATATCTTATAAGGTGCGCCATAGATACCCACCGCCATTTCATTTGAGCTGGCATAAGCCGGGTTAATGGGTAAAAAGGATAAAAACAAAGTATCTGCTTTAAAATAAACTAAAGAAAAAACGGTAGTCAACGCTACTGGCCAAGATTTAATAATTATTTCTCTCCAAATTTTAAAATCAAACTCAAAATTCAATCTAATATACTTTGTCAAATAATGAAGGTTAATAATTAAGTTACCAGCAAATCCCAAGACAGACGCCACTAACACCCAAAGCAATCCTTTATCCAAATAAATAAACAAAGCCACCAAAACTAAAGTTAATGTTTTACCCACCAACTCGGCTACAGCCACCCTTTTCATTTTTATCTTATTTTGAAAAAAGGCCACCACAATTTGGTCTATTAAATTTAAAAACACCGAAAATGAAGCAACTGCCACACCCAGTTTAATAATGTCACTATATGGGAAGATCCACACTAAAACACACGCCACCAACATTAATAATAGGGCGCTTATAAAACGTAAGGAAAAAATATTATTAAAAAAATGTTCTTCTCCAAATTTACTTCTACCAAGTTCGTTGACCGTAATAACATACAATCCCAAATCAGATAAAACAGCGAAAAAAAACAGATAAGCAAATATGGTAGTATAGGCACCAAAACCCTCAACCCCCAAATAACGAGTTAAAATAGCCACGATTAAAACACCCATAATGGATGCGCCAAATTTACCCAAAGTATGCAGACCGGTATTTAAAACAACCTTTTTAATTAAATTTGTCATACGATAATATAATAACAATAAAAGTTAATATTTACCAACTAATTAATAAATTTTCATTATTTTATATTCTTTATGTTATAATTACTCCTGTTGGTTAATTGGCTAACCATTCAACTATGAAGCAATTAAATCATCACACCCTCAAAGTTGTCTATCAATTTTTTTATACTAATCACATAACTCAACTTATACAATTAACTAGTTATTTAACCATCCAGCCGTTTAATTATTTAAATATACTTTAGGTAGTATGCTATAGAGTTGAGCCTTAATCTATTCAACTTATGTTTTTAAAAAAAATATCACTCACTGGCTTTAAATCATTTGCCAAAAAAATAACACTTGAATTCACTCCAGGTATTACTGCCATAGTTGGCCCTAATGGCTCTGGTAAATCTAATATCGCTGATGCTATACGCTGGGTTATGGGTGAACAAAGTATTAAGTCTCTGCGCGGTAAAAAATCACAAGATGTAATTTTTTCCGGATCCGATAAAAAAAGCCGCTTAGGTATGGCTGAGGTTTCCCTTTTAATAGATAATACTGACAACAAAGTGCCCATTGACTACTCGGAACTTTCTATTAGTAGAAAAATTTATCAAAGCAGTGAAAGTGAATACCTTATCAATAACACCACCAGTAAGCTCAGCGAGATTAATCTACTGCTCACTAAAGCCAATTTTGGACACCGCACCTATTCAGTTATAGGTCAAGGTATGATAGATAATTTTCTTATTGCCACCCCCAAAGAAAGAAAAGAGTTTTTTGAAGAGGCGACCGGCGTCAAGCAATACCAAATTAAAAAAAACCAATCTATTAATAAACTCAATGGGGTTTACCAAAACCTAAACACACTCAATATTAAAACAAACGAAATGAAACCCCAGTTAAATATGCTAACCCGCCAAGTTAATAAATTAAAAAAAAGAAAAGAACTAGAGCAAACGCTTGACTCTATTAAACAAAATTACTACAGCGCTCTGTGGTCTGAGATTAATCAAAACTACCAACAACGAAAAAAACAACTCGACCAACTTTATCAACGCAGACAAAAAAAATATGATAGTTACCAGCAAATTGAGCACCAAATAAACTCGCTTAGTAAAAACCGGGAAAGATCAAAAGAATTAAACCAATTAAGGCAAGGGGAGCAATTTATACTCAATCAAAAAATAGAGCTTAAGGAAAAAATTATACATTTGCAAGTGCATGATAAACAAAAACCAACTTCAAGTTCGGTTTCAATTGATTACAAACAGTTAAATGGCTGGTATAATCTAACCCAGCAATTAAAGCAATTACAAAAAGAATTGAATCAAGCTTTAAAAAGAAACCAACTTAAACTCGCCTCAAACACACTTGAAGCAATAGATAATACCCTCAAACAACTTGAAGGATATCTTAAGTTGTATTTAAAAAAACAAGAACCCACCCAAAAAGAACAAAACCAAAACAACAACCAGCTAAAATCCCATCAGCAACAACTTAAAGAATTAGAAAAAAATATTCAAAATACCCAACAAAAAATAAACGAACTTAATCAGGCTGAAAACATTGATCGGGACAACTTATGGCAGGTGCAAAAAAACTTTAGTCAAGCCCAAAAAGAATTAAACCAAATTGATGCTGATATTAGTGAGATACGGGTTAGCTTGGCTCGCGCCGAAACAAAAAGACTAGATATTAAACAAGAAATTTTAACAGAGTTCAACTCCCTTCAAGGCTTAGCGGACCACCCGCAAAACCTTACTCAGACCCAAAAAGATGAATTGTATAAAAAAATACAAAAACTTAAAAATCAACTTGACACCATCGGGGGTATTGATCCTGAAGTGGAGCAAGAATATCAGCAAATTAAAAATAAATATGATTTTTTAACTGAACAAATGGAAGATCTTAAAAAAACCAGTCACTCTTTAGAAAAACTAATTAATGAACTCAATCAAATTATTAGAAAACAAATTAACCAATCACACCAACAAATTAATGAGCGATTTAAAAAATACTTTAAAATGTTATTTAACGGGGGTCGGGCTGAATTAAAAATGATCAAAAATGGATCGGCTTATGATGACGAACAATCAATAGAACAACAAAATAATGGAGTTTATAACTTTTTTCAAGAAAAAACAAACCAACCACAGTTTGGTGGTATTGAAATAGAAGCCACCCCACCGGGTAAAAAACTTAAATCAATTAATGCTCTTTCTGGTGGCGAACGGGCACTCACTAGTATTGCCTTAATTTGTGCTATTATCTCTTCTAACCCTGCCCCTTTTGTGGTTTTAGACGAAGTGGATGCCGCACTTGACGAATCCAACTCAATCCGCTTTGCCAACATTCTCAAAGAACTTTCCAAACAAAGCCAATTTATTATTATCACTCACAACCGAGCCACTATGGAAAAAGCTGACTTGCTTTATGGGGTAACCATGGCTGATGATGGAATCTCAAAAATACTCAGCATTAAATTAGAAGAAACGGAAAAATACCAAACACGATAAATGATTTACTAAGAAATTACTCTTCACAAGTGAACCAACAACCATTAACTGATGATCATTAAAAAAATAATTTATATAAAACGCAGTTATAAACAATTTCAAATCATCAACTTATTGATTTTAATTCTTTATTTTTTGTTAATGGCTGACCGTTAATTGTTAGCCAACTAAATTTGACGAATTAATTATTTTATGCTAATATAATAGTAGTTGCAAAAACCTTCCCTATATGGGAAGATTTTTTAATACACAAACCTATATCCATTTGGTTTAAACATATGCCAAAAACAAAAAAATCACTAAAATTAGCCAAAAAAATACTTTTTATATTTTCACTTTCTTTTGTTTTTATTCAACTTAACCCTGAGAAAGTTGTAATTGCGCATGAATCAATCAATTCACATAGCAAGGGGCCCACTCAAGTAATGTTGCTTAATCACCCAGACAACGAAAAACAAGCAAAGGCAAAAATAACCGCCACCTTACCTAAAAATAAAGAAAGGCCTTACTACACCACACACATCACCGCCACCGCATACACCTCTAGGGTTGAAGAAACAGATGATTCTCCATATATTGCCGCCTGGGGTGACCATGTTTTTTGGGGCATGGTTGCCTCAAACTCTTTGCCAAAAGGCACCAAAATTCAAATACCTGAATATTTTGGTGATAAAATGTTTGTTATTTTAGATAGAATGAACTCACGCTATTACCACCACATAGATATCTGGATGCTAAATCTTAAAGACGCAAAGAAGTGGGGATCTAGATATGTTGAGATTAGGGTTTATAAATAAACTATAAATCTAAATATATTATAAAAGCCCTTTTATTAAGGGCTTTTATAATTCAATATATTTTGCTATATTTAAATCAATTAAGATCTAAAATAAAAAAATAAAAATAAATATAAAGGGAGGGATTTAAAATGGAACATATCCATAACCACGCAGGGCACCGCCCCAAAACAGGCATAACAAGTTTTTTCCAAAACATCAACGAAGTCAAGAATGGATTTACTTCCATTGTATACGCTTTATTATTAAATACCTACTTTTTCTACAGACAAAGAATGGTTTTCGTCTTTTATGCCATTTTTAACCACAATTGGTTTTATAAATTTATAAAAAAACACAGGTTGGTCAAATCGGTTTTTATTATAAATCCAGAAAAAAAATGGTATGCCAAAGCCTATGTGCACCCATCGCGATGGCCTCAAATGAGATGGAAGCCATGGTTAATTGGCTTGTATAAGGTAAAAAACGGGTGGGGGTTAATGTTCGTTATCTCCACCACATCACAGGAGGTAGCTGATAAAAAAAACACGGGGAATATTGTTCGCCTCCTTAGGGAAGTTGAAATTCTCAAAGAAAAAACAGGAGCCAAATACTCACTTTTTACTGGCTCTATTCCCGGTATTTTAAAAAGAAAAAAATTAAGGTCGGCTGCACCTGAAACCGGAGCCACGGTGGATATTATTAAAAAAAGCGTTCAGCAGGTTGTATCCCAATCACCGACACCTGATCAGGTTCCAATTATCATCCTAGGTGCTAATGGGCATATTGGTAAAAACCTCACCAACCTCCAAACCTGTTTCCATAATGTTATTGAGGTAGATAAAAACAGCGATCTAAGCAATTGGACACAAAGATCAACACAGTGCCCACATATTGTTTTAAACGTCAGCACCCCAAAAGCCCTGAAAAACTATCTGCACTTACTGACTGAAAAAACAAAAATAATCAATGAGGTTTACCCGCCCCCTAACAAAGGGTTTCTCTCTATGCTTAAAGGTAAAGGAGTGGAGGTTTACCACATTAAGGGGGTTTGTGGTTGGGCGTTCCCAGTGGGTTTCCCTGGCCACTACAACGGTGCTGTTCCAGCTTGCGGCACGTGGCAAGCAGGAGAGCGCCCAAAAATAAAAAAATTAAATTAGCAATCCAAGCGCTACTATTTTAGTAGCGCTTTTTATATTTCGCATTTAGTCATTTAAAAACCTAACTTTACTACCCACTGGTTGGGACATATAA
>CAZVLW010000010.1:0-16471 GCA_964628705.1 uncultured Gammaproteobacteria bacterium | reverse complement strand
CTATTTTTATGAAAAAAATTGTTATATTATTTTTTTTGTGTATTCATTTTAGGGTTACCTAATTTAGCAGTAGCTGATGGTGCGTTGGTACCTCCACAAGGGCGTTATGTGTGGGAAAATAGACAACAGGCAGTGATTTTATTTGAGGATAACTTTGAAAGTTTAGTGGTGTCAATTTCTTTTAGAGGTAATGCTGAGGATTTTGCTTGGTTGGTGCCAACACCTAGTATCCCTGAAGTGAGTAAAGTTAATTTTGAGATATTTAATTCGCTTGAAGATTTAACTATTTTAGCATATGAAGAGCCAAGACCTTTAATGTTAAAAGGGGATAGATATATTGACCAAGAAAGAGCGGTTGAGGTAATAGATGAAAGGCAGATTGATTATTATAACATTAAGGTGGTTAAGGCAAACAGTGCAGATGATTTATTGTCTTGGTTAAACCAGCATGATTATTATTTTCCAGCAGAAAGTGTTTATATTTTAGAGGATTACATTGAGCGTGGATGGGTGTTCACGGCTGTAAGTATAGTTGATGAATATAGTTCACAGAGCGTTACTCAGCAGTTGAAAACAGGCCAAGCAATTCCTCTGAGACTTGACTTTAAAACTTCTCAGCCAGTTTATCCTTTAAAAATTTCAGGAGTTGAATTTTCTCAGAATAATGAAGTTTATAGGGATTATGCCGAGCGTCCAGTGGGTATTTTATTGTATGTGGTAGCTGGGGATAAGTATCAGTTGCCGGGTTTTGATACCCGTTTTGCTGGCTGGATTAAAGGAGAGGATTTAAGTCAACTGGCATTTTCGGATACGGGAGAGGTTTGGCATAAATTTGAAGATAAAAAATATTTTTTAACAAAAATGTATACCACTATGCCCATTAGTCAAATGACATATGATTTATTTTTAAGAAAGTCTCCAGATAACCAGACGATGCATGCTCCAGCAATAAATGAGCAGAGAAATAATAATAAATTTATTGGTGTAGCGCTGTCTGGTTTTATTTTATTGGTGGTATTGTTGGTAGTTTTATGGGTGCACCATAAAGGGGATAAACAATTTAAATTTTAAGAAAATATTTAATTTTTATAAATTAACAAAAATTATATGAGTAACGTTTTATCTACATCAGATAATAATTCAGCAAACAGATCAGGGGATAATACTGGTTCTAAGATAAAAGTTTCTTTTTTGGGGATAGTTTTGACCATTATTTTGGCAGTTGTGGTTATCCTTTTAGGGGAGAGGATTATGTTTGATTTAAACCGTTATGCCAATCCAGCAATTGAGCAAACCGTAAGTCAAGAACAGCGAGTAGGGTATTCAAGATATTATGACTCTTATAAAATGGATAGTTCAAGTTTGTCAGGAGTCAGACTTTATTATAGTCAAGATAAAGCAGAAGATTATAGATTGTATAAGTTGCTGATCCACGCGGCTTTTGTACTACCGGTATTTTTACTGTTTTTCCTAATTTATTTCAGAGTTGGCAATAGCCATAGAGAGTCTAACTGGAGAGTGGTGGTTTGGGGTTATTTAGCAGGTGTGTTATGGCTGTTGCTGCATTTAATTGGAGAAGCGGGTGTGTATGTGGTGGATGCTTACAAAAATGCTGCCATTTATGTAATTTTAATATTTTTGGCAATTATTTTGACCAGTTTGGCTGTATTTATGCAGAAAAAAAAGCAAAATTAGTAATTTTAATATTAAATATTGAGTATTAAATATTAAAATTTATTTTTTTATTTTTAATTTATTACTATGAAGTACACAATAAAAAAAATTGATATTTGGACAACTGGAGTTTTTTTAGGGTTGTTTTATGCAATCTTATCATTCATTCCAGTAGTTTTTAGCTTTTTTGTGTTATTTATGAGTATTATGAATGGCCGTTTTGAGACTGGCATGGTCTTTGTGTTACTAATGCCATTGGCGGCTTTTATAGGGGGTTTTGCCTCAGGTGTGCTATACGCTTTTATTTATAATTTAATTGCTCAAAATTGGCAGGGAGTTAAGTTGGACATTGGTTATAATGAAGAGCACGAAGATTAATATTTTTTTGCCAGATTGAAATGAATTTAAGGACTACTACAAATTTTATAAATTGTAAATTTGATTATAAATATATCTCTTGGGGATTGCCTTGTTAAGTTTCAGTATATTTTTAGTTGAATGTGGGGGATAAATAAATTTGATAATCCCCGTTGTTTTAATAGGTTGATTTTGAGTTTATAAATGGAGGGCGGCCTCTCTTATAGAGAGATATTATTATTTAAGTATGGAAATTAAGATTGATAATTTTAAAGGTCCGCTGGATTTACTATTGCAATTAATTGAGCGTGAAGAGCTTGATATTACAGAAGTTTCTTTAGTTGAAGTGGCGGAGCAGTATATTTCTTATTTAAGCCAAGTGGAGTATAAAAAACCGGATATGTTGGCTGATTTTTTATTGATTGCGGCTAAGTTGCTGTATATTAAGTCGTGTGTGCTTTTACCAGAATTATCTTTGGAAGAAGAGGAAGATACAATGGATTTGGCGGAGCAGTTAAGGTTGTATAAAAAATTTGTGAATGCCAGTAAACATATTAAACAAAGGTTTGAATCAGATAATTATGCTGTAAGCAGGCAGAAGTATAATTATGAAGTAAAAACTGAATTTATACCACCCACTTGGCTTGATAAGTATAGTTTATATCGCGTTTTTAGAGGTATGGTAAGTAAAATAGAAGAGTCTCTTAGCTTGGAGAAACAAACTTTAGAGAAGGTCATCTCTATTAAGGATAAAATTGCACAAATTGAAAAAATATTATTAAGTAAGGGTTTGATTAGTTTTAGTGAAATAGCCGGTGATAAAAAGGTAGAAAAATTAGTTAGCTTTTTAGGTATTTTAGAGTTATCCAAGCAAAGGAAGGTCTTTTTAGAACAGAGTCAATCTTTTGGTGAGATTCAGATCCAATTAGATCAAGCCCAATAAATAAGTTGTTAAGTTGTATAAATATATCATTGGTTAAAGTTAATTTTTGTGTGTTTATTATAAACCGAAACTTAAATAAAAATATATGCTGAGTTCTCAAATTGAGTCTATTTTATTTATATCTACGAAACCGGTGACAATTAAAGAGTTGGCTAAGTTGGGTAAGCGTAGTGTGGATGAGGTGGAGGTGGCTTTAGAAGAGTTGATCAATAAATACAATCAAACATCAAGTGGTATCAATATAATTATTAATAATAATTACGTTGAAATGGCAGCCAGTGCTGAAAATAGCTATCTTCTGGAAAGTTTTGTAAAACATGAAGTGACGAGTGAGCTGACTCAGCCCCAATTGGAGGCTTTGACTATTATTGCTTATCGAGCACCGGTTACTAAAAGTGAAATTGAACAAATCCGTGGTGTTAATTGTAGTATTATTTTAAGAAATTTAATGGTTAAAGGGTTGGTGCAAGAGAGTTATGACAAGCGTGCTAAAGTGGAAAAATATATAATAACGCATAAATTTATGGAACATTTGGGGATAAGCCAAGTTGAAGAGTTGCCCGAATATGATAAACTGTCAAAATCAGAAACATTGGATGAAGTTTTAAAGAATTCTGAGAATTAAAGTTAACTTTGTGATTAGTTGATGTTTCAAAGGTAAATCGGTATTATATGATAAATTATATTTTAGCTATTTTACTTATTGGACAACTGGCCTCTCCAATACAGGGAGTTGTTTTGGGAGTTAAAAATAGTGTAGAGGATGTGCCGCGCAGGAAAGCTACTACCAGTTTTGAGCCAATTATAAAATCAAAAAGCGCCTTAGTTTTAGATAGTCAAACTGGCAGAATTTTAATGCAGAAAAATGCTTTTCAAAAAAGGCCAATTGCCAGTATAACAAAATTGATGACGGCTTTGGTTTTTTTAGACAGACAAATGGATTTAGACAATGCAGTAACTATTAGTTTAGATGATAGGCAAAACGGTGGAGTGTTGGTATTAAATCCGGGTGATCAGGTTAAACTTAGGGATTTGTTACAAATTAGTTTAATCAGCTCAGTTAACAGTGCGGCAGACGTTTTGGCTCGTTCAACTGATTTGAGCTACGAGGAGTTTATTGAAGCGATGAATAGTAAAGCTAAAGAGTTGGGTATGGAGGACAGTGTTTTTGTTGATCCAGTGGGGATCAGCGCCGGCAATCAAGCAACAGCTATGGGTGTGGCAAAATTACTTAAAGCCGCTCGGCGCAAATCCTTGATAGAGCAAGCATTATCAAGTTCAAGTTATAATTTTTATACCGCAGATGGTAGATATCATTTGGTCAAAAACACCAATCAGTTATTGGGCAGTTATTTAGATGTAGTTGGTGGTAAAACTGGTTATATTGATGAGGCCGGTTATTGTTTGGTTAGTTTAATCAGCCATAGCCAAGCTAAAGGTGATATAATAGTGGTTGTTTTGGGTGCAGATTCAGAACAAAGCCGTTTCCAAGAAAATAAGTTTTTGGCTCAATGGGCGTTTGATAATTGGGAGTGGGAACAAAATTAAATCTTAAAATTATAATATTAGGTAAATCAACTTATTAGTAATAGTTTATTATAAATGGATTTAGGTCATTATATAGCTACTTTTTTAACAGCCATGACTCCGATAGGTGAGTTGAGGGCCGCCTTGCCGTTAGCTTTAATAAATTTTAAAATAAATGCAGGTGTGGCTTATATGATAGCTGTATTGGGTAATATTTTACCAGTTTTTTTGTTACTGCTTTTTTGGAGATATTTAGCTTTATTTTTAAAGAAAAATTTTAAGTTATGTAGCAATTTTTTCAATTGGTTGTTTGAGAGAACGAGAAAAAAGTTTGCCAAGAAATATGAAAGATGGGGTAAGTTTGCTTTAGTTTTGTTTGTGGCTATTCCATTGCCTGTGACAGGTGCGTGGACTGGCAGTTTGGCGGCTTGGCTGTTTGGCTTTAAATATTGGGAGTCTATAGGGTTGATTTTTATAGGTATTTTAATATCTGGGGTGATAGTGAGTTTGCTAGTTTTAGGAGGGTTTGGTGTATTGAGTTACTTAAGCATTTAATCATTTAAGTACGGAAGTATTTAAGTACTAAATAAAATTAGTTTTTGGCAATTTATTCATTAAATATGTTTTTATGTTAAATAATAAAACAAGATATATCTTTGCTAATTGGAAGATGAAATTAACTCATGCAGAAAGTTTGAAGTTGGCTGAAAAAATTGTTGATAATTATCAAGATAAACAAAATTGTGAGGTGGTGCTTTGTCCTAACCCCACGGCAATGAGCGAAGTGGGTAAGATTATTGAAGATAGTCCGTTAAAACTTGGCACACAAGATATTTTTTATCATGAGAAGGGATCTTATACTGGTGAAGTTTCTCCTCAAGTGGCACGTGAATTGGGTTGCGACTATGCTATTATCGGCCACTCAGAAAGAAGGAAATTGGGGGAAACAGATGATGATGTAAATAGAAAAGTTCAAGCTGCTGTTAAAAATGATATAGTGCCAGTAGTGTGTGTGGGTGAAACTTTTGAGGAGTATCAAAATAAAAAAACGGATGTGGTGATTATCAAACAAGTTACCAAAGCTTTAGAGGATTTAAAATTAAAGCAAGGACAGAGGATTATTTTAGCTTATGAGCCCGTCTGGGTGATTGGCAGTGGCCAGGCGGTAGAACACAGTATTGTGGAACATATTGTTCAAATTATTTTATACACTGCGGCTGACATGGATGCAGAATTAGCAGATAAATTTGATGTGATTTATGGTGGTAGTGTGGATGCGGAAAATGTGAATGATTTTATTATTGGTAATATTTCTACAGGGGTGATTGTGGGCGGGGAAAGCCTTAAGAGTAAAAATTTTTTAGATATTATTGAAAATATACGTTAAAAAATTTATGCAAATAATATATATTATACTACTATTTATTGTGTTGGCTTGTTTGGTAATAATAGTAGAAATTGGGCGTAGAAATTTTAAGAAAATGAAACAGCGCAAGGCAATTCCCATAAGCGAACACAAATTGAAGCAAAAAGAAGTTAAGGTTAAATTACTTGAATCACGTTTAGAAAAAAAGATGGTGCAATCCGCGCGAGGATTAGTTAGGCGGACCATGGATTTATCAGATAGGGTGTCTAAGTTTTTCAAATCTAAGCTGCCTAAATTTAAACTCAAGGGTAATTTTAAGATTAACACCAAAGTTGAGCAAGTAGGTGAAGTGGGTGCACAGTCTATATTAGCTGAGGCACAAGCTTTACTTAAGAAGCGCGAGATTGATGAGGCGGAGGATAAATTTATTCAAGTCTTAAAATTGGAGCCCAAAAATATTGATGCCTATATGGGTTTGGGTAGAATTTATGTTATTAGAAGGGATTGGCAGACGGCAGAAGAGGCGTATAGGTATATTGTGAAAATAAAAAAAAGTTTTTTAGAGGGTTATCGGGAACTAGGTAAAGTATTTATAAATCTTAAAAAATGGCATGAGTTGAGGGATTTAATGTTGGAGGTAATCAATTTAGGTAAAGAGGCGTCTTGGATTTATGAATATTTAGCTATAGCTTATAGAAAGGTTGGATATCCTGAAGAGGCAGAACGTTATTTTGAAGAGGCCATAGAGTTGGATCCCAATAATCAAAAATTGTTAGAAGATTTACTGGAGGTGGCTATTTTAAATAAAAATAAAACTTTAGCGAATAAAGCTTTTAATACCTTAGTTAAGTTGTCAAACGATGAAATTAAGCTTCAGGGTTATCGTGATAAAATTGACATATTATAAATTTGATTAGATTTAATAAATTTGATAAATTATTATTAGTTTAAAATATTTATATTTATTTGGATAAGGAAGTAGACGTAACATTTGCCAGAGAGGTCGTTTAGGTGATAATAGGGCAAAAAGCCCGCACAAGTTGCGGGACTTATTGTTAAGTAGATAAGTATATATTATTGTTTTTGGGTATTTGTGGGTTTAGAATTTGGTTTAGGTTTTGTTTTTGTTTTATGAGTATAGTGAGTGGTTGGGTTGCCCGCATGGGTTAAATTTACATCGTTTAACGGTTGCTGTCTCCACCCAACTATGGCCCAAGCCGTTGTAGCTCAGTTGGTAGAGCAACTCCATGGTAAGGAGTAGGTCCGCGGTTCAAGTCCGCGCAACGGCTTAGGCGATAGGAGGTAAGAGGTAGACATTATGTTGTTATTTTATCAACTAATAAGCAGATTGATTTTATGCGTAAAAGTACTAAAACATTTATTAAAAATGGTGGCCAAATTAAGCAAGCCGATATTGTAGTAGGTATTCCTTCATTTAATGAGGCTGACTCAATAGGTTTTGTGGCAAAGCAGGTTGATAAAGGTTTAAATAAATATTATAAGAAGTATAAAAAAATTATTGTAAATGTAGATAATCATTCACCTGACGGCACTAAGGAGGTTTTTTTAAATACATATACTAAAAATCCCAAGTTATATTTATCCACTAGCCCCGGAGTAGCTGGTAAGGGCAATAATTTTCGTAATTTATTTGAAGTAGCCAGCCAGTTGAAAGCCAAAGCGGTGATAGTGGTAGATGCTGATTTAACAAGCATTAATGCTGAATGGATGAAAGATCTGGGGGGGCCGATTTTAAATAAAGGGTATGATTTTATTACGCCAGTTTATACACGGCATGAATATGATGGGTCTATTACCAATCATATTTGTTATCCAATATTTTATGGACTTTTGGGTAAAAATATAAGGCAACCAATTGGTGGAGATTTTGCTATGTCCGATAAGTTTATTAAATATGTAATGAAATATGAGTGGAAAAAGACAACGCGTAATTATGGGATTGATATATTTTTAACAACCAGTGCTATTTTTGGAGATTTTAAGATGGGCCAAGTAGATTTGGGTGCTAAAATACACAAGCCCTCAGCGCCTAAACTGGGACCTATGTTTACCCAAGTGGTGGGTACTTTGTTTGAGAATTTGTCAAAGCATAAAATTTATTGGATGAAAGATGTGAAAAAATCCAGAATTCCCATTTTAGCAAAGAAGTCAAATAAGAAACCCCAAGATTTGCCAGTGGATTTTAAGGCCATTAAGACAACTTCTCTGTATTTATTTAGTATTAATAAGTATTATCTACGTAAATATTTGAGTTCTGAAGTTTACAGTCAAATAAGCCGAGTATATAATAGTCGTAAAATGGAGATAAAGCCGCTTTTATGGTCACGCATTGTCTATGATATGCTTTACGCTTATGATGAGGGTAGGACAATTAATCATTTTGCTGAAAGTTTTAAGCCGTTGTATTTTGGTAGAGCCGCAACATTTATTAAATATACTTTGGAAATGTCATATCGTGAGTCAGAGCGTGAGATACTGGAGCAAGCCAAGGTTTTTTATAGGGATCGTGATTATTTGTTGGATAAATATAAAAAATAATTAAGTTAAATTGGATGATTTAAAAATCCCGAGGTTGTCGGGATTTTATTATTGCCACAGTTTTTCAACTTCTTGAATAAGCGGGGGGTAAGAGTAGTGTTGGTTTAATTTTTCTTTCCAGTTGTCGTTTTGGATATTAATATGGGGATCAACACCTTGGCCTTCTATAGGTTTATTATCAACTCTTAATGTTAGACTGTGGACTAAAAACATAGAGTATTTTTCGTCTTGGCTGATTTGATTTTCCAATTCATATATTTTTTCTATAGTACCCCAGCCTTTAGTGGTAGTGCCGAGCAGTACTCCGACATTGTATTCTTTGAGTGCTTTAGCCATAACCTCGCCAGAGGACTGCACTTTGTCATTTATTAGAATCACTACCTTTTTGTAGCGCACCAAACTGGGTAGCCAGCCCACTTTGGTTTTAAAAGGTTTAGTTTCTCCTTGATGGTAAAATTCATAGCCAACGTTGTCGGGCCCTATAAATGGCCCTAGAAACCATTGCATTAAATCTACTGAACCGCCTACATTATCGCGTAAATCTAAAATCAAGGCGTGTGGGTTAGCTGACATATGATCAACACTATCAGCTACCTGTTGAAATTCTTCAAATGAGGTGGGTGACATTTTTTTGATGTGAATATAAAAAATTTCTGGAGTGAGCAATTTTGAAGTAATGGTGGATTCAATTCCAGTTTTATGGTAGGCCTCTCTGTGAGTGGTATTACCCAGAGTTTCATAAGCTCTTTGGGTAAGAGCTAATTTTTGTTCAATTTTATTTTTTTCTTCCTGGTTGATTTGAGGGTCTTTTATTTCTTCTTTTAGTTTTTTGACTTTTTGTTGATAAACGCGTGTTATTTGTTGATCATCGGCATTTTGGTCAACTCCAAGTACTTTATATAAATCTGTTTCAGGATCAATATTTTTGACTGTATTAGTTAATTTTTGTGCCTGCTTTTTACTAAAAAGCCCACTTCTGCCGAAGGGTTCCATATTTTTTAGGACCAAATTATTGATATTTACAATCAGTTCCTTTTTTTGTTGTTCAGATTTACCTGCTAAGTTGTTGGAAAGTAAAATTTGCACACCTTTTCTATCGTTAAAAAAAATATTTTGTTCCTGGCCGGTAATTTTATTAGTTGCTTTTAGGTAAAGTTCAGAAAGTTTTTGGTGAGTGATTTTGTTCCAGTAATTTTGTTTTATTTTGTCATATATTTCTAAACTAAAGGCTACATATTTATTATCAATTTGTTGTTCTTTTGGCTGGCCGGTTGACTCCTGATTTTGTTTAGTTTGTGGTAATACAAAAATTATAATAGAGATAGCGGCTATGACAATTATGGTCCAGCTAAGGATGAGGATTATATTTTTATTCAACATTCGCATAGTATAAAGGTTTTAAAAATTTATAAAATAAACTATTGGAATTATAACATATTAATTTTTTTTTAGAAATTGAAAAGAGGTTGACGGTATGCTATAATGCCTATACTATGCAACTGATTTTTAAATGGCTGGTTTACACTTTAGCCATTGCTATAACTGGATATTTGTTGCCGGGAGTAGAAATTTATGGATTGGGCGCAACTTTATTGGCGGCTTTGTTTTTGGGCTTAGTTAATGTTATTGTGCGTCCCATTTTGGTATTTTTTACTTTACCTTTAACAATTCTAAGTTTTGGTCTCTCAGTGCTTGCTATTAACGCTTTGCTTGTATTGTTTGTTGATTGGCTGATAGAGGGTTTAGTTGTGGCAAATTTTTGGTGGGCATTGCTTTTTAGTTTAATAGTAAGTTTATTTAATTGGTTGCTAAATAAATTTTTAGTTATGCCAGATAATAATTTAACTAGAATTAAAAGTTAATTATAAAAAATTAAACATATTTTTTATGCAGGATTTAATAAATCAAAAATGCCAGCCCTGTGAAGGTGGGGTTCCACCTTTTAGTGAAGCTAAAGCACAAGAGTATTTAACCCAAGTGCAGGGGTGGCGAGCTGATAAAGAATTTAAAAAAATTGAAGGTAATTTTAAATTTAATAATTTTAAAGAGGCATTGGATTTTGTTAATAAAGTGGGACAATTGGCGGAAAAAGAGGGACATCATCCAGATATTTTACTGCATTCTTACAACCAGCTTAAGGTTATATTGGTCACACATGCCATTGGCGGTTTGTCTAATAATGATTTTATAATGGCTGCTAAAATTGATAACATGTTAAATTAATTCCAAAATTAGCTTATGAACACTAAAAGAATTATACTATTTATCGTGTTATTGGTGGTTTTAGCCGGAGTTGCTTATGGTGGATGGTTTTATTATGAAAATTTGCGTGGAGTAGGCCCAGCCATTAAGCCTCCAGCTGGAGATATTGGTGAAGTTATAGATAATAGTAAGCCCAAGCAAAATGACAAAGGTAAAAATAGCGATAATACTCAAATAAAGCCAACTGATGAATTGGGGTTAAATTTGCCAAAAGGTTTTAATATAGAAATTTTAGCGGACGGTATTAAGGATGTCAGAGTTGTTAAAATTGGTCCGCGTGGCAATTTATGGGTGAGCCAGACACGTCAAGGTAAAATTAGTCTATTAACTTTAAAAGATGGAAAAGTTATTAAGACTGAAGTGATTTTTGAAGGTTTAAATAATCCGCACGGTATAGCTTTTGATCCTCAAAATAGATTTGAGATGTATATTGCGGAAGAGGATAAAATTTCAAAAGTTACCGTTTATTCTGAAGCGTATTTTGAAAAAATTATTGATTTACCGACTGGTGGGAGGCACACTACCAGGACAATTGAATTTGGTCCGGATGGCAAATTGTATGTATCCATCGGTTCTTCATGTGATACGTGTATTGAAGATGATGAACTGCGGGCCGCTATTTATCGGGTGAATAAAAACGGTAGCGATTTTGAATTATATGCGGAAGGTTTAAGAAACGCAGTTTTTTTTGATTGGCATGAAATTGATGCAACTATGTGGGCAACTGAAATGGGGCGCGATTATTTGGGAGACAATTTACCGCCGGATGAGATAAATGTGGTGCAGGAGGGAGGCCATTATGGCTGGCCATATTGTTATGGAAAAAATGTAGTTGATAAGAAATTTGGCAAAGCTGACCATTGCCAAGGGTATATGTCTTCAAAAATTGACTTGCAAGCACATGCTGCGCCTTTGGGGTTGGATTTTATTCCTGAAGAGGGGTGGCCTGAAGATTATTGGTATGATTTAATAGTAGCTTACCATGGTTCATGGAATAGGACTGTCCCCACAGGGTATAAGTTGATGAGATTTAAATTGGATGCAGAGGGTAGTGTAGTAGGCAAAGAGGATTTTATCAGCGGATGGTTAAAAGATGATAAGAGTGCGTATGGCAGGCCAGTGGATGTTTTAATTCAGCCGGGAGGTGTTATGTATATCACAGATGATAAAGCTGGCGTGGTGTATAAAGTGAGTTATGCGGGCGAACAAAGTCCTCCAACGAATGATAAACAAGAACCAGTGGTTGAGGATGGCTGTGTAGTAACTGGATGCAGTGCACATATTTGTGCTGATGAAGAAAAGATGACAACTTGTGAATATCAGGAATATTATAGTTGTTTTAAATCAGCTGTATGTGAACGTCAGGTTGATGGAAGATGTGACTGGACATTAACACTAGAGTTGGAGGCATGTTTGCAGGAAAGGGCGAATTAGAAAAACAAAAATTCCAGATGGTATAGGAAAGTATTAAATTATTAAAGTAAGTATAAATAACAAAAAATTTAATTTTAATTATTGTAATTTGTGTTTAGATATATTTTTTAGTATTTTTTATTTTTTTAATTCGCCTTAATTGTTTTTGGTATTGGATGGCAAATCTATGTGCCTCATCGCGCGCTTGTATAAGAAGCGCGCGATTTTGTTTTATCCAGTTTTTTATATTTTGAGGAATATTTTCATCTATAATAAATGTATTTTTTTTTCTGTCTTGCCCTTTGGCAATGCCTATGACTGGAATTTTTTTAAAATATTTATTTTGTGCTGAAATTATTTTGACTGCTTTAACTTGTGCTTTGCCACCGTCAATCAGCATAATTTGAGGTAGCGGCCAATTGGTTTTATTTTTGTCGTGATTATATGGAGTATGTTCAATGCGTCTGGATATAATTTCTTTAATAGCCGCTATATCATTTTGCCGGCGCAGTTGTTTGGTTTTAAATTTGCGGTAGGCGGATTTCACAGGGCCCTGGTTATTAAAAACAACCATAGAGCCGACTATATCACTTGAACCTAAATGGGAGATATCATAAGCTTCAAGGCGGTTTATTTGAGAGGCCTTGTGATCCAATTTATCTTCAAAAAAGTTTTTATTTAGCAGGCTTACATCATGAATTTTTTTTAAATTGATGATTTGATCACGTAACCGGCCAGCTTCCTCGTAATTTTTTTGCTTGGCAGCTTGTTGCATTTCTTTTTTGAGCTGGGTGATGAGGCGTTTTTTATGGCCGCGTAAAAACATAGTCAAAGGCTTAATTACCTTGCATTGATATGTGGGTGGCGTTATTTCATTAGTACACACCCCTGAGCATTGTCCGAGTTGATAGTAAAAACAAGGCTTGCCTTGGTTAGGTTGGCAAGTGGAGGTTTTAAAAATTTTACGCAATATTTTTAAAATTTCTTTAGTATTAAGTTCGGGGAATGGGCCAAAGATGATTTTGAGATTGTATTTTTTTAAAGCAGAGTCGTTTTGTTTTTTTATTTGTTCCAGTTCGTGCTGTCTAATGGATATTAAGCGCGGATAGGTATTTTTAGTAAGAGCCAAGTAGTTCCAGCTTTTATTGTCTTTGCCCAACACATTGTATTTAGGTTGGTATTTTTTGATATATTTTGATTCTAAAATGATAGCTTCTAAAACAGAATCAGTAGTAATCGTTTTTATATCTATTACCTGATTGATAAGTTGCTCTATGGGGCGTTGTGTTTTATTGGTCTGTTTAAAGTAGCTGTTTACACGATTTTTTAAATTGGTGGCTTTGCCAGTATAAATTATTTCTTTTTGAGTATTATAGAAGAGATAAATGCCGGGTTGAGTGGGAAGATTTTTCAGTTGTTTGTTTTTGCTTAGCATTTTTTTAATTTAGTACTTTTTTAAGAAATTTTCCAGTGTGGGAATAGGCGTATTTAGAAATTGCTTCAGGTGTGCCTTGAAAAACCAATTCGCCTCCACCATCGCCGCCTTCGGGGCCAAGGTCAATTATCCAGTCAGCTGATTTAAGGATTTCTAGATTGTGTTCAATAATTAAAACTGAGTTACCTTGAGATACCAAACGCTCTAAAACGGCAATGAGTTTTTTGACATCTTCGTAATGTAGACCCACAGTTGGTTCATCTAAGAGATAGAGTGTGCGGTTAGTGCCTTTTTTAGAAAGTTCTTTGGAGAGTTTGATGCGTTGAGCTTCACCGCCGGAGAGTGTGGTGGCTGATTGGCCAAGGGTTAAATAATCCAGTCCGACTTCATTTAAAATTTTAAGCTTGTCATAGATAGGCGGTATATCCCTAAAAAAAATTTCAGCTTCTTCAATGGTCAGATCCAATACTTGAGATATATTTTTCCCTTTATAGTGTATATTTAAGGTTTCTTTATTAAAGCGCTGACCTTGACACACGTCGCAGGTAACTTCAACGCTTGGCAAAAAGTGCATTTCTATTTCTTTAGCACCCCTGCCATGGCAGGCTTCACAGCGTCCGCCGGGACGATTGAAACTGAAGCGTCCCGGTTTGTAGCCTTTCATTTTAGCTTCAGGCGTGGCAGAAAAAATTTCTCTTATATGGTCAAAGGTTTTGGTATAAGTGGCTGGGTTGGAGCGCGGTGTTCTGCCAATAGGCGCTTGGTTGATAGTAATAATTTTATTAAGATATTCTACATTGAAAATTTTTTCATGTCTACCCACCTCATAATCAGTATGATTGAGTTTGTTATATACAGCACGGTAAAGAATATCGTTCATAAGTGTGGATTTACCAGAGCCGGATACACCGGATAGACAGACTAAGCGCCTTAATGGGATGTCAATATTAATTTTTTTAAGATTGTTTTCTGATGCTTTTTTGATTTTGAGCTTAGGAGTTGAATTGTCCACCTTGCGCCTTGTTTTAGGCAGTTCAATTTTTTCTTCGCGCCGTAAATATTTTCCAGTAAGTGATTTTTTAGCATTGCCAGTGGCGGTAAGTAGATTTTGTTTAATGTCGTTTGTTTTATTTTTGCCGTTTACCATAGATTTAGTGGGTCCATTAAACACAATATCACCGCCATGCACGCCGGCTCCGGGTCCGATATCCACAATCCAGTCGCTGGCAAGTATAGTTTCCTCATCGTGTTCTACGACTATAATAGTATTACCACTATCAGTTAATTCCCTTAAGGTGTCAATCAATCTTTGATTGTCTCTTTGATGTAGGCCAATAGTGGGTTCATCCAAGACATAGAGCGAGCCAACCAAGCGCTGGCCAACTTGGGATGCCAATCTAATGCGTTGTGCTTCGCCGCCGGAGAGCGTGCCAGCTTTGCGGTTGAGTTCAATATAATGTAAGCCAACTTCGTTCATAAAGCGCAGGCGGTTTTGTATTTCGTTTAAGATAACACCGGCAATTTCAAATTGTTGTTGGTTGAGTTTGGATTGGAATGTTTTAAAAAATTCAAGGGCAGATCCAATATCCATATGAGTAATTTGCCAAATGTTTTTTTGTTCTATTTTGACGTGAAGAGCGTCATTATTTAGTCGCTTGCCGCCGCATTGGCTACATGTTTTTTCAGAAAAAAGACTTTGAGTGCCTAGCCCGTGGCATGTTTGGCAATAACCATAAGGGCTATTAAAGCTAAATAAACGCGGTTCTATTTCGGGAAATGAATAGCCGCAGGCGGGACATGAAAATTGAGTGCTAAAGATTTGTTCATCGTTTTGGTGGTTATTTTTTTTAGGGTAAGATACTTGACACAGCCCATCTGAAAAATCAACGGCGTTCTCAAGAGCCTCATTTAGCCGATTTTCAAAATTTTTCTTTGCCACAGGTCTTTTTTCTAATTCTTTAAAATCAGGAATGGGTATTTTATCCATAATGATTTCAATTGTATGTTTTTGGTTGCGAGTAAGGGTGATTTTATTTTTTAAATTTTTTATTTTACCATCGATGCGTGCTTGGGCAAAGCCGGCATTATACATATCATAAAGCAGTTGGTAGTATTCCCCTTTACGGCCTCGTATAATAGGTGAAAAAATAATAAGTTCGTTATTTAGAAATTCTTTTTGCTGAGCGAGCTTTTTGGTTTGGCTGGTAATGCGGGCAGACATTTCATCAGTTGTTATTTTATCTAAGCGGTGATTATCATTTGGGCAGTGGGGTTGGCCAATGCGTGCGAAAAGCACTCTTAGAAAATCATAAATTTCAGTAATGGTGGCTACTGTTGAGCGCGGATTGGCTGAGTGGGCTTTTTGATCAATGGAAATAGCAGGGGAGAGCCCTTCAATTTCATCCACATCTGGTTTTTGCATACCACCTAAAAATTGTCTGGCATAAGCAGAGAGTGATTCAATGTAGCGGCGTTGACCTTCGGCAAAAATGGTATCAAAAGCTAAGCTGGATTTGCCAGAACCAGAGAGTCCGGTAAAAACGATCATTTTATTACGCGGTAGCTCAAGTGAGATATTTTTTAGGTTGTGTTCACGAGCCCCGCGAATGGTAATAGTTTGTTGCATAAATATTTAATGGTAGGCCGGTTAAATTTGCCAACTTGCCCCGTTCAAACTGATGCATTTAGGTGAATTTTTTTATTAGAGAGCCGTAGGCGCTTTCACAGAAGTTAGTCAAAATTAAAAGCCCTTATTTGGGTTTGTTACGGGGTGTTCGCGAGCACCACGAATGGTAATAGTTTGCTGCATAAGATAATAAACAATTAACAATAAACCCGCCCAAAACTCCGTATTGAGGCATGTCCGCCTTACTACACAAGCGTAGCGCAGTGTTGTAGGTGTGACGGGCAGACCCCCGCCCAAAACTCCGTATTG
>CAZVLW010000009.1:2421-17956 GCA_964628705.1 uncultured Gammaproteobacteria bacterium | reverse complement strand
CTTACTTCAAGAACAGTCCTTTAAATATAAAATTTAAAGAACTGTCCTTGACTCTTCCCTCGCCAAGCAAGGGGGCTTTTTAACTGATTTTTTAAAAAATAACAAACTATACTTATTTTACTAAATTTAATTTAATAAATCAAAAAACACCTTAAGAGGCGCCTAGTTTATCAAATATGCCGCCTCATCTTATGGCTTACCTGATAAATATAAAAAAATGTTTTTTTGTTTTTTTTATGATTAAATTGAAAATTTGAATATTGATTTATTAATAAATTTACCCCTTTTTCAAATTGATTTATCTTAACCAAATCATCCTCTATATAAGATAGGTAATACATAACTGATTGTACAAACTGATAGCTCCCTTCCATTAAAAATATAAAAAAACTATATATTGTTGTTTCCGTTTTCCATTTTTAATAATTCTTTTTTAAGTTTTTTAAAGTTAATTTCGTTATACATTATTACCTCTTTTTTATATTTTAATTTTCATCAAAGTTAATATTAAAATTAAATAGTATCAATAAAATAAGCGCCTTAAGGCGCTTATTAAAATATTTCAAAATAATAATCAAATTACTTCATTTTTCTTCTAATAAAAGCAGGAATCTCCAACTCTTCATCTCCGCCTTCACCTTCTTGATTGTCATCTTCTTCTTTATTGGGGACTCTGTTTTTTTTACTTGGCTTGTCCGTGGTGTCATATTCTTCTTGCTGATGAGAATCTTTTTTAACTGAAGGCATATAAGCAGGCGCAGTTCTGCTTTGCCCGGCAGATGCAGTAAAACCATCAAATTTAGAATCCCTCTTACTGCTTGACTCAGCAAAACCTGTGGCTACAACGGTAACTGAAACTTCACCTTTCATAGAATCATCTATGGCCGTTCCAAAAATTATTTTAGCACCTGAATCTACTGAAGCAGTAATTAAACGGGCGGCTTCATTAACTTCATTCATTGACAAATCGTGGGGTCCTGTAATGGTGAAGAGCACTCCTTTAGCGCCCTCAATGGAAAGCTCTAAAAGGGGTGAATCAATAGCTGCTTTAGCCGCATCTACCGCGCGGTTTTCGCCACTGGCGTGACCAATCCCCATAAGCGCTGAACCTGATTCTTTCATAATAGCCTTAACATCAGCAAAGTCTACATTGATTAAACCTGGTTTGGTAATAAGCTCTGAGATGCCCTTTACCCCTTGGCGTAAAACGTCATCAACTACACTAAAAGCATCTAAAAGGGAGGTTTTTTTATCAATAATTTGCAATATTCTATCGTTGGGAATGCTAATAATGGTATCTACTTTTCCAGACAACTCTTCCAGTCCTTTTTCAGCTATAGTTCTTCTTTGTGCTCCTTCAAATGAAAATGGTCTGGTAACTACAGCCACACTGATCGCCCCTACATCTCTTGCCATCTCTGCAATCACGGGTGCCGCACCTGTACCAGTTCCGCCGCCTAAGCCGCAAGTGATAAAAACCATATCAGCACCTTTTATTACTTCTCTAATTTCACTAGAAGACTCTTCAGCAGACTTAGCGCCAAGTTCGGGATTCATGCCGGCTCCCAAACCACGGGTAACTGTTTTACCAATATGCAATTTAGTTTTAGCTAAATTTTGATGTAGTGCTTGTGCGTCAGTATTAACACTAATAAAATGAACGCCGTCAATAGCGCCTGAAACCATACGATCAATTGCTGAACCTCCTCCACCGCCAACACCAACAACTTTAATATTAGCAAAAGTTTCTACTTCTGGTTTAACCTCCAAAGTCTTTTTGATAGCTTGTTTTTTATTGGTAGTTGATTTGTTAGCCATATTTATGTTTTAATAGTTAATTAGGCAAATAAAATGCAAAAGATTATTTTCATCTTATAGATTTTAAACAATTAGTCAAGGGCTAAAATCTAAATAAAGATTTAAACCACTTCCTCAACTTAACTGAAATGTCTGAAAAAGAATGCAATGCTGGTAATTTAATTTTACTTAAAAATCCAGTTGAACTTGATTCAGCTACTTCTGCGCCCCAATAAGCCAAGCCAATAGCTGTGGTAAAAGATAGGTTATTTACCTTGTCTATGGCTGTATTGATATTAATAGGATATCCCAAAGCGGCTGGTAAGCGAAATCTTTGTTTAGCCACCTCCACAATACCCGGTAATTCTGCACCACCACCGTTAAGCACCACCCCAGCCGGCAACAGGCCTGAGCGATCAATTTTAATAAGCTCTTTGTCAACCATATCAAAAATTTCTTCTACTCTGGCTTCAATAATTTCAGAAACATATTTAAGAGAAACTGACTCTTCTTCATTATCAGAAAAATCAGCTAAATTAATTTCATCTCGTTTGTTGACTGCTTCTGAATTAGCTTGGCCATATTCAAGTTTAATATCTTCTGCCACGTCAAGTGAAGTGCGCAAGCCAATGGCAATATCAGCCGTGATGTGATTTGAGCCAAGCGGTAAAACCGCAGTGGTCAACAAATCACCTTCTTCAAAAACTGCCAAAGAGGTAGTTGACTCCCCGATATTAACCAACACCACCCCTAACTCTTTTTGCCGCTTGGTTAAAACACTTTCCGAGTTGGCTAAGATTGATAAAACCAAATCATCAATTTCTACGCCAGTGCGATAAATGGATTTAGTAATATTTTTTATCTGAGAACTTAACCCTAAAATTATTTGAGTGTTTACTTCCAATCTAATACCGGTCATACCAAGCGGATCCTTGATGCCTGTTTGATTGTCAATGGTAAAATCTTTGGGTATAACGTGTAAAATTTCATAGTTAGGTGGAGTGGCCACAGTTTGGGCGGCATTAATAGCACGGTCCACATCGTCTTCACGAATTTCTCCATTAGCCCGTGAAACTGTGACTACACCTTTTGATTCTTGAGAAATAATATGAGAACCCGAAACGCCTGCATAAACTTTATCTATGGGTGAGCCAATCATCCTTTCAGTTTGCTCAAGACAACTGCTAATTGATGAAACAGCATCCTCAATACTTACAATAATTCCTTTGGACACGCCTTCGGTGACCACTTCACCACAACCCACAATATAAAAATTTCCATCTTGTGGATTATATTGTCCTGTAACAGTCCTAATATAAGCTGTGCCAATGTCTAGTCCTGTGATATAAGCTGGCTTCATATATAAATATTAATAGCTAAACTGTTATTTATTATAAAACAAAATACAAAATATGACAAACAATTATTGCCTGTTGATAATTTAAAGCCAATTTTAGTCGTTTACAATTTGTATACGTTGGCTATTGGCAAATAAAAAATAGGTATCGGATGTATACATTTTGTGTGCTCTCTAAGAAGCAAAAATATACGGCCAAAAAATCATAATACCAATAATAATGGCGCTGGGCGAGGCAATAAAAACTATGGCCGCCATAATATCCTTGATAATCATAATATAATTATGCAGGCGCGGTTTGAGCACATCAGAGAGGTGTTCAAAAACAGTATTAAATGATTCTAAGATAAGGACTGCTAAAATAACTAAAATTAAAGCTACTCTTTCCAAACGGCTTAAATCATAAATATACATTAAGGCAACAACTATGGCGGCGATAATCAACTGTATTTTAAAATTGTTTTCTTGCCAGATAAACTTTAAACCATGCACTGCATAGCGCAAACTTCTAAAAAAACTTTTAAAATTAATAAACATATAAATTAAACTTATAATTTAAGTCTTTCTGTAAGGAGATAAATCTTCCTATTGAAAGATCAAAACCCAAAAAAAATATATAAATAACTTTTAAACCATGGTGTGAATTAACGGTTGATGATTATAAGATTAACCAGCTAACTAGTTAAATATACTTTATAAAATCCCTTACTCCTTACTCCTTACTTCTTACTTCTTACTACTTACTACTTATTATAACTGATGCGGACTACTTGATATTCCTTTCCAAATCCCTCTCTTTGGCACGCATAATTTTATAATCCTTGTCTAATTTATGCTCATAACCAACTAAATGCAGCATAGCATGAATGATATTTTTTTTTAATTCCTCTTTAAAAGAATGATTATATTTTTTAGCTTGGCGTTTTAAATAGTCAGCATAAACAATAATATCTCCTTCCAATTGTCCGCCTTGATAGTGGTAAATAAAACTTAACACATCAGTTGCCCCTGAGTTGCCACGATAAGATTGGTTTAAACGGCTCATTCTTTTTTGACCTACAAAAACTACGCTAATTTGATAATCCTTTAAACCAATTTGTCGGGAAATTTGTTCTACCCAAGAGTTGACTTGATGGCAAGAAATTTTGGTATTAGTATAGTTTTTGATTGTTAACATAATCAACTATTTAATTAAGCCACATAATTATATATGTGGCTTACGGAAGGCTTACGTAAATTGGTTAATTGGAGCTATGCATTAGCTCAAAGCTTTTAATTATCATATCAAAAGTTGTTAAGAAATGTGCTTCGTCTTTAAGCCCGATATTGTAGACCAAGCTATAAACTTTATCACTAAATATCAAATAAGCTTGCATACCGTCTGGGGTTCTAACAGCCTCTTGTCCACTAAGCTCAAAACGGCTTAAGTCATCTAAATCAACTTGGGGATTAGTGTCCACATACCACTCCTCTATTCTACTAAATCCTTGACTATTAGGATAAATTAAGACTTGCACAAACTCACCTGATTTATCTTGAAAAATAACAGAGTCTTGGCTTTCTTTAACACTCCATTTTGCTGGATAAACTATATTATAGTTCTCTTGCTGATTGATGTATGTATTGACAAGCTCTCCTTCATACAGACGCGCATTGCCAGCCACGGTGGGGTCATATAAATTAGCCACTTCATCGCCGTCAGTGTAACTATCACCATCTGAGTCGCGCCTCTCGGGATTGGATTGATAAAGCTCTTCTTCAATATCAGTCAAGCCGTCTTGGTCTTGGTCAAGTGAAGAAGCAATATTATCTGTCGCATCATCTGCTGGATCCTGTTCTACACTGCTGGTAATCAAATTGAAACTATTGAGTATCCGACTAAAAATATCTTGGAGTTCCTTTTGCTGTTGGTGCATAAAATGCAAGCGATGGAAATAGTTTTGGTTGGATAAATAAATAGTATAACTTGAATCAATTTGGTTTAAGTGTTTGTATCCATTTTGATTATTCACCGCCACCTCTTCTAAATCTTGCTCACCTATTTCATCAGTAGAAGTAACAAATGATAGCAGAGTTGACTCATCGTCTTTTTCAAAAACGCTAAACTGTGAAGTGGTTTGACGCTGGCTGTTGCGCAAATAAAAAATTGATGCCGGATCAATCTGCTGACTGGTGGTGGTAGCAGTTGAAGTGGCTTGGCTAAAACTCCAGTTTGATGGATATTTCACTTCAAACCCATAAGTGGCATCTTGGTAACTCTGCCAAAGGCTTATATCTAAAATATCTTCATCAGGCAAATCTTCTTCTGGCGTAGAGGTAGATGTTTCATCTTGCAATTCATCAAGGCGTTGGGGCGCATCTGAATTTGGCGACTGAGTATTGGCGGGCGAGCTATCTTGGTCCAAACTTTTAACAAACATCCAAGCCGCCCCCGCCATTAAAACACCTAAGACTACCACTACTATCAAGCCGATAATTAAATTTTTTTTCAGCCCGCCACTGGATTTTTTTTTGCTCTTTTTATCTTTATTCTTTTTAGAAAAACCACCACTTGGACGAGCGTGCAAAAACTTTTGAGGCATTGTTTTTACTTCAAAATCTTGTGAACTTGGATTATGGCTGGCTTGTGTTAAATTATTTTCAGGCATAAGAAATGTATGGCTGGATTAACCGTCTGGTTAACCATAAAACCATTCAGCTGATGAAATGTTATGAGGTATTATAAAAACTTAAAGCTTTGTAAAATAGTTTCAAATTTTTCCCTGTGATCCGGTGCTCTTTTGGTAGCTACATATCTGATTAAATAGCTCATACCATTGTTGGCTTGATAAAGCTCAGTTGCTAAATCAGTTGAATAAGGAGTGCGATCAGGTAAGTTTTCTATATGAGCAATCATAACTGCTCCGGACTGGTCTTGGGATATACTGTATCTGACATCTGGCTCTAAATCTGCTGGTTGTGTGCCATTCAGATAGATATAAAGCTTAGTTTGATTAACATTATCATTGAATTGAACCACATTATTGGATTCTCTTTCAAAAACCATTTCTGCTAATGGGTTGAAGCCAAAATTATAGTTTTGGTTGGTGTATTCCACCTCAGAGTCTGGCTGGTCGCCGGTAGCTGTATTATCTACAGTTAGTGGGTCTTGATTATTTTTAACCTCATCTCCGTCGTTTATCCCATCACCGTCGGTGTCAGCTAAAAGAGGATCAGTCTCGTAAACTTCAACTTCCTCTTTATCAAACAGCCCATCATTGTCAGTATCACTGCTATGTATATTGGTTCCCAGAGTAGCCTCCTGCTCATCAGTTAAGCCATCGCCATCACTGTCAAGCGGTGCGCTTGGCTGATTGCCAGTAGTATCTGACGGGCCATCCGTTAAATTGCCGTTGCCTGACGTATCAGTATTTTCATTTGGCTGGGTGGGCTGGTCTTGCGTCTGGCTATTAGCTGGCGTATTGGCTGTATTGTCTTGTGTGCTTAGGGTGGTGTAATACCACCATCCAGCCGCGGCTCCTGCGCCAATGAGCAAGACAACAAAAACAACTATAATTATTTTTTTCTTATCTACCATTTTAGAAGTTGGGTCTGGAATTTTTGGAGCTGGCCGTGAGTCGTCTGAGCTTTGGCTTTGGCTTTGGCTTTGGCCTTTATCAGAGGGGTTTTGTTTATTAAACATGGAAGGAGAAGATTTGATAACCGGCTCACCTTGATCGGCGCTTGGTCCTTGTTGGTTGGGATCCTTAGGTTGAAAAGCTTGTGGTTTTTCCGACTGGGATGGGGCGCTTTGGTTTGAACCCGCGGATGCTTTGTCTGGGTCAGAGTTTTGAAAAATATCTTCTGGTTCTGTTGGCTGATTATCAGTGGGCTTGTTGCCAGCTTGGCTATCATCTTGCCCTGAATTGCCTTGTGGGGGCTGTTTAGGAGCGATTGAATTTTGTTCAGCATTATTTAATTGTTGATCTTTATCAAACATAAAATATCTTTAATAAATAATAACTTAATTGTGGGATGATTTATAATTGGCTTGATGGGTTATGCTTAATGTCATTATAAAATCTAACATGGTTAAAATCAAGCGTGGGTCAATACGATTATTTGCTATACTTTAAATTGTAGCTATCCGGCTCGCAAGAGCTGGGGCTGCTTGGGTCCTGATAGTAGGCGTCTAACATATATTCCCAGCGACTGTTTGAATATTCCATATTGGTGTACAAATCATAACCATCACCATCATTTGATACCTCATAGTGATACATAAAATCATCATCCGGCTCAGGCGCACAGTAAAACTGCTTGTTATCCTGATTCCAACATTCTTGATTATAGTTTTCACCTTCAGGACAGCTAACTTCGTTTAATGGATCAAGCAGAGGCGAAGCACCTAAAAGTGAGGCAAAAGTATTACCCCAAGAATCCCACACTGAAACACTTTGGCCCTCAAGATAAGTGCCTGACTCTAAAAGTGGATAAGTGGCGTTGTTGCTAATACATAACTCTGGATTTTGAGTGCTGTTTGCATTCGGGCACTGGCTGTCATCAAGGCAAGCTAAATTATTATGTTGACTGCAATAACCACGATAGCTATCAAGGTGATAAATCATTTCACTTAAATGTCCCATACGAATAACATCGCGGGCCAGCTTGAGGCGATCTGCTTGGCATATCTCGCCGCTTGGGCAGTCACTGTCTTTTTGGCAATAATCTCCGCTGGTATAGCAAATCCTACGATTAGTAATACCATTGGTATTAAATCTTAGAGTATCCAATATCTGATCATGAATATTTAAAGTATCTGCCTCATAGTTGTCAGTATAGGAGAGTAAAAACATATTGGTATAAATATCTGAACCATAATCAACAGCCATATTGACATAAGTAGTCCTGCCGCTGGCAATGGCTTCATAGTTATCAACTTCTTTGGTGGAATAACCACCCGGAGCATGGGCGTATTTTTGATACCAAGCATACGGTGAGAGGTGCTCTTGATTGTTATAGATACGAATACCAATTGAATCATCGGGTATATGGCAAATTTCATCATCTAAATAGCAGTTGTCATCCGTCTGGCAAAGCGTGCCTGATTGGTCGCAATAGCCCTCTACATAGCTGAATAAATAATCTTTTAAGACATTGTAACAATATCCAGTACCACAATCATAGCTTCCTTGGCATGCATTGCCGTGACTAGCGCCCCCGACGCAATAACCATCTTGCTCGCCTTTAATAGATGGCGGCTGACCATATTCTGAATGGCTAATGGCAGGTAAATCATCTTCAGTTGGTGCTAAACAACTGCCGTCCGGGCATGCGTTGTCATCACTTAAATCACAGTTCTGTCCGCTGTTTTCTCCGCCTACACAAAATGGCTCATCTCTGCCAAAATCACGGCAGTAATAAAATGAAAATGTCATATCTAAACATCGCCCCCCCCCTTCAGAAAAACAATCACTCCCTGCTTCATACGGAAAACTATCACGTGAGGGCCAAGGATTTTCACATATAGCATTGGTGATTGAAACTGCTTGAGTTGAAGTGCCATAGTGAATGTCATCATTATAGTTATTGTCAAAAGCTTTTACTCTGGCAATTGAGTCGCCATTGTCTGGGGCTGGCGTGATATAACTTTGCGCTCCGCTTAATGGATTGATATCAATCAATCCGTCTGGATCATGCTCGCTCCATTCATAATTGGCAGAAAGCGGAGCATCGTCGCTACTATAGGCAACTGCATTGTATTCATGTTGGTTGCCAGAGGTGGCATTATCTATATCATCCCAACAACCATCTTGTTTGGCACACAAGAAATAGTCCTTCACAGTGTCAACCTCAGTTATGCTGCCATTGGATGTATTTTTAGTAATATTGACTTCAACGTAGTCAATCTCACAAATTTCACTGCCGGCAGTAAAAGACCAATAATATGTATTGGAGATATAAGAACGCTCAGGAGAAGTCGTGTTGAGAGAGCCGCCATGCTCTGTTCTAATGCCGTTTGCGCCGGCCAATAAGTGAATATCGTATATTTCAGATTCAGCTAATACATCTTGGGGATTAAAGACAAATTTAGAGCAACCATCAGCATTATTACATCTGTCTTGGTCAAAAGAGACGTGATAGCGGGTGACTGAACCATCAACTGGACACCAGTATATAAGGCTGGATTGGGCATTGACTCGCATTAAGCCAATTAATTTCTTTATATACTGGGTAAATTTGTAAAAAGGGTTGTGATAAGCTAAATTATCTATTAAGCCAGCTGTTTCTCCTCCGCCTCCAGGAATTCCGCCACCTGGTAAAGTGTTATCCCCACCAGAGTTAGAACTACCTTGACGGCAATCATTTCTACCATGAGGTAGAAAATTGTAACGTTGCCAGAGTTGGACTGTATCAGTATTAAGTGTGTTTAAATCCATACGCCTGTCAAAAGTGGCGGTAATGGCAGTATTACGGCACTGGCTGGTGCCAGTCGGATGTCTGGATGAGCCTATCACATTTGCATTTGGCGGGGTTTGGCAGGTACAGCCCTCGCTTGGTTCACAATAAAGATTGTCCCAGCAAACACTGTCATCGGTGTCACAGACGAATAATGTAGAGGTATCACCATCACAAGGAGTTCCCGGGCCACCCGGAGCAAGCTCAAAATTAAGGCCATTGCTGGGACAGGTGGCTACCTCAACTACCACATCTCCGGTTTGGGTATCTTGGGGTACGACTGCCTGAATAGTATTTGCTTGCCAATCTTTGATATTTGCCTTTTGATTATTATAAAAAAATACTTCATCCGGGTTACTGCCAAAATTCTCACCGCTAATACTTACTTGGTCACTGGGCATACCGCTATTTGGACTAAGACTACAAATTCCCGGCACACCGCTTGGTGGAACAGACACACCAGCAAGACACTCATCAATTACACCAAAAAATGCATTATCACTATTTTGCAAACCATATTTATCTGCCACAATTACATAATATTGTTCATTCACTGGTGAGATGTTATGTGGCACTTCTACAATAATTTGATTGTTAGTCCAATACTCACCGCAAGGATAGTTAATGACTGGATAAACATTACCGGGAACATTCTCAAACTCCACCCTACCACTGCCGCGTGAATCTTTAAAATGACATCCTTGTATGGTTACCCATCTGCCCGTAGGCCCGCTATTTGGACTAAGTGAATTAATGACTGGCGTGCATCTATTAGTGGCTACATCACATACACTGCCAGCGCACTCAGGCGCTCCATCACCATCCGGATCTTGGCAGTCTATATCACTTTGGCAGGTGTCAAAGTCCACCTTTAAATGGCCAGTATCTATTTTGCCTTCTGTTTGGGCTTGAATATCCACCTCCCCTTTAGTATTGCCGCTATTGACAGTCGCCTTGGAGTCATCTACCGCGTCTTCTGTCACACTAACTCCAATAATGGGCTGATTATTGTCAATCACACTCCATTGCCAATCATAACCACTACCATTAATAAGCTGGCAATTATTAGAACTATAATCAGTTACCGCGCTGGCATTATAAGTGTCATCTATTTGATTGGCGCCCATAGTATTTTGTGCAGGAGCCACGTAGACGCGCTCAATTGGGCAAAGCGCATCATTATCTTTGGTTTTAAATTGCCAAATATAGTCCTCCTCCATAACTATATCGTCTTGGCTATCCACGCCACTGGGGGCTCCTTTAATAATCATTTGATAAGTGGTGTTTTGGTTTAAATTGGTATTAGGTGTCAATCTAAAGCTGTCTGAGCCGGCTGTGGCTAAACTTGCTGAAACAGAATTAGTATTTGTGCACGCCTCGCTACTACACTCTTGGAGGTAGATATTGCTGGAATTAATGGAAGATGCATCCATGGCTGTATTAAATTCTGCTGACATAACTGCGTTTAGGCAAACTTCATTAGCTTGTTTATACGGGTTAGGGCTGGGCAATTCATCTATCTGGCAACTGCCACCCTGACAATCAGCGTCTGTATAACATAAATTTCCGTCATTAGAGCCGCCCGCACAAGATAGACTGCACTCTGCGCGTTCCACTACTTCAGGCGCATTGGAACAGTCAGAAGTATCAAACTTACAAGTGTTCGTATCACAACTTAGCGTGCCGCCTACATAACCTTGGTCAGCACATGTTTGGCCTGCGAGATTGGAACCATCACACTGCTCACCTGCGCTAATCACCCCATCCCCGCAATAAGTGGCATCAAAATAGATGCCGTTGCTGGTGCCGTTATCATTGGTAACAACGACTTCCCCATCTATGGTGCCTTGAGGCACAATAACGTTAGTAATTTTGGTATCTGCCCAATTGCTATCTAACACATCAACTACTTGATTGTTATAAAAAATGGTTTGCTGAGTTGTTTGGCTGTCAGATGTGCCAAAACGAATACCTTCCAAATCAACTCGGGTAGTGCCGGGCTCTCCATGGTCAGGGTTAACTGACCATAAGCACGGACCGTTGGCTTCGCCAGCGGTAACACTAAACTCTTTAGGGTTACTCGGATCAACCTGATTGCCTGAACTATAATCTATCTCAACTGTAACTTGTGGACGATCTCCAGCATTGAAATTATCTGGCACAGTAGTGCCTACCGCAGTCTCAGAATAGCTACTTGGCACCTCAGCTGAGGTGGTATCAAAATAAATCTCGCTTATTTGAGCTGGTTTATTGGTAGTTCCCTTAAAACACTGTCCATTAATGGTGGTGCACTCTCCAATCGGACCTTGGTCGGGTGAAAGGTGGGAAATATAAGGGGAGCAAACACAGCTTGTAGCGTCAGTCACGCCAAACTCCCAGCTATGGCTAAGTGCGTTGCCGTTGGCATCAATGACTTTATCAGTATCAATAAAAACCTGATAATCAGTATTTTGACTTAACTCAGACGAGGGGGTAAACTCATAAACTTTATATTTCTTAGAACGTGGAGTGCCGGTATCTATCACCTTAAATTCACCCGCTATATTACCGTTGCCTTGATTGATAGTGGTAGAGACAATACCATTAGAGGGTTCAAGGATATATCTGGAAGGATTTCCGCCAACCGGCTGAATGGTAAAGTTAATTTGGCTGTTATACATTGAAGTGTTAAAACTCACGCTGACTATAGTATCCGGGCAGACATTGTCACCGGTGGGATAATAGCTGGATATGCCCGGCGCATCATCATTGGTGGCAAATTGCCAGCTGTAAGGGCTGCTCATAGTATTGCCGCATAAATCCTCAACATTTTGGACAATCACCTCATAGTAGGTAAATTCCTTAAGGGTATTGGGGCTTTCCAAGAACATATCA
The DNA here is from genome assembly GCA_964628705.1 of uncultured Gammaproteobacteria bacterium. GTDB lineage: Bacteria > Patescibacteriota > Patescibacteriia > UBA2196 > GWA2-42-15 > CAZVLW01. The sequence goes on along the minus strand of CAZVLW010000009.1, from coordinate 5,490 downwards.
AAGCTGTCGCCATGAAAATCTATAATTAAACTCTGATTGCTGATCTGATTAACTTGGTTTCCATTCGGACCAGTTAACTCATAGAGATAAATATTGCCGTCTTTTGCGCGATTGTTGGTATCCATCACAGTAGTGCCGTCAACATTTTCATTAAAATTAACTGTAATAATAGGGTCAGTTGAAACATTAGTATCTGGATAACCGGGGGTAGTAGTGGCGCTGGTGGGGTAAGTGTTCACAATAGTGGGGTTAACCTCGTCACCTTCAATGCCTACATAAAATTCCCAATAAAAATCTGGTGGTGGTGAGCCCTCACAGCTGGCAGTTAGTGAGCATTCAGAAAGCGGCCTGCCGTCAGTGTCTTCAATATCTGTTGGATTGTGCTGGGTGTGTTGAGTCTCGCGATTCTTAAATTCATTACCTTGTGGAGTAAAGGTCAATAAATTTCCAGTGGTATCAAAGTCGCCTTGAGCCAATTCATCAGGGCTTAGGTTGGCATTGACCTTTAAAGGATCACCTGCTTGCTGGGGATTATTATGAGCGCCTTCAACGGTTTGCTCATCAATTTTGTGGTTAAAAATAGTTTGGATTTTAGAGCACCAATAAACATTGCTTTTTTCTTCATTGCCGGCATATTGGCCTGTAGTGGAGGCGTCGCCATGTGAAGTGCGGACAGAATCAATACGCATATTATTACTGCCGGGGCTAACATTGCAGTTGGGGCAAGTAATATCATTACCTGGGTGATACCCCGTGCCAGCTGAATCACAACGCGCACATCCATAACAAGCATTGGGGACACAAGCTTGGCCACTGCCCGGCCCACCGCCTTGGCCTGAATTTAAAATATTAAATATAAACTGCACAATGGCAAAAGCCATCATAATAATAATCAGTCCTATCACCGCGTTTAAAATTATTTTTTTTGCCTTATCAATTTTATCTGAATTACCTTGGCTGGTCATCCACACAAAACCACCGTATAAAATAATAATAAGAGCAATAACCCCCAAAACACCCAAAACGGTGCGAATCACGCGCACTATGGATACTCGTATATCTTCAGTGCTTAACCCCACTCCTTCAGCGTAGCCCAAACCAAATTCATCAGTTTGCGCCAAAGACATCTCAGGCATTAAAAAAACAACGCTAAAAATCACACATAAAATAAGCGCTGTTAAAATAGTTTTTCTATTTTGTATTAATTTGAGGAGCATGGGATAAAAAAAATCAATAAACAATAAGCAACTAACCCGCCAATAGCTCAACAATTTGAGCGGGCAGGCAGTAAACAATGATTATTTATTTCTTGCTATTAATGCTGTTAGTTGTTGTTTGCTGGTTGTAAACTGTTTACTGTTTATTTATTTCCTCTTTAACCACCTGTGAGACTAAAGATCCGTCTGCTTGGTTGCTAATTTTTTCCATAACACTTTTCATAACTTGACCGAATTGACTAGGCGCGGCTTGACCCATATCTTGAATAACTTGCTGGACTACTTGACGGATTTCATCTTGGCTCATTTGTTCAGGCAAATAATCTTCAATGATTTCAATTTCTTTTCTCTCTTGAGTAGCTAAATCTCCCCTATCTCCTTTTTCATACTGCTCAGCTGAATCTTTACGTTTTTTTATTTCACTTTTAAACAACTTAACAACCGCTTCATCAGCAAGCTCTTGCTGTTTTGATTTAATCATTTCATTTTTTAGAGATGATTTTAACATACGCAAAAGACCTACCCGCTCTTTATCTTTGGCCAGCATAGCTTTTTTAAAATCAGCTTCCAATCTCGCGGTTAATGACATAATATTTTAAAAAATAAATTAATTTGATTTTTTATAATTACTAAAATTACCAGCTTGATCATCTGCTGGAAGTTCACCAATTTTTTGCAAATATTCTCTTTTGTTTCTGTTGTAAATCCTACGCAATGCCTGATCTTTAAGTTGTTTTTTACTTTTCGGCTTATTGCGATATTGGGCGTTTTTAGCCTTGAAGACAACCCTGCTTTGAAGCACTCTTTTAGAAAATCTCCTAAGCAATGCTTCAACGGATTCATTTTGCTTGCGCTTTACTTCAACTGCCATAGTGACACCCCCTTTCTAAAATTAATTTATATTTATAATATATCAAAAAAAATATAATTAGTCAAAAAAAATACTTGCTTTTATGATTATTAATCACACCCCTTAACAGAGATCTAAAATTACTGCTTATATGAAAAATATGAATAAACCATCATGGCCAACATGGCTAAGATTAAAATGGCCATAAAAAAATTAAAAAATTGGGGCACAAAACCAATACCAAGTATAAGTATCCCCACTATGATAAATAATTTTGAGCCAAACTTATGTGTTTTATGCCAAACTGAGGCAGAGCTCAGAGTCCATGGAGTACGAATGCCAAAAAACCAGTTGGGCTGTATTTTGGTAAGATACAAACCAATTAAAATAAAGAGGAGACCCACAGTAAAAGGTACCACAATATTAATAGGAACAGCGTAGCCCAAATTATTTAAACTGGCAGATAAATATATAACCAATAAGAACAAAGCAATAGCGGCCTTAACTATATGGTAGACTGATTTAAAAGTTTTGTAATTCCGCTTTTTAGGATCCAAATAAGGGGTGGCGAGCATTAAGATGTAGATAACAAGGGCCGCCGCTGGTATAGCAAAAGCAGCCAATTCACGAGAAGCATAGCTCTCTGGTTGGCCTGCTGGGTCCCAATGCACTATGACTTGGCTTGGAAATTCAAAATAAAAATAGAAGCTTGAAGCCAACAAAATTAAAATAACCAAAATGGGTAAAAATTCTGTTTTAATGCTGGGCTTGATGGGATTCATAAAAAATAAATCAAATATAAATGATGATAGATAGAAACCCAATTAGCAATTAACAGTTAACAATAACCCGCAAGGACATCTCTGTGAGAGGCAGGACTGTTCTTAGGTATTAATTTCCTTGCACAAGGACAGTTCTGCGCCAGCAGGACTGTTCTTGGGTGTTAATTCCTTGCACAAGGACAGTTCTGCGCCAGCAGGACTGTTCTTGGGTGTTAATTCC
>CAZVLW010000009.1:0-2321 GCA_964628705.1 uncultured Gammaproteobacteria bacterium | reverse complement strand
TTGCACAAGGACAGTTCTGCGCCAGCAGGACTGTTCTTGGGTGTTAATTTCCTTGCACAAGGACAGTTCTGCGCCAGCAGGACTGTGCTTGGGTGTTAATTCCCCAGGCTTCGTTCCAAGAACAGTCCTTTAAATATAAAATTTAAAGAACTGTCCTTGTATCTCCTTTTGCCAAGCAGGGAGAAAAAGATGAATTATTCCTTAACTTCCTCCCCTCTTTGAGGGGAGGTGCCGAATGAAATGAGGCGGAGGGGTGGAATAATACCTAAAGATAAATCAATAAAATGAGCTATATTGCGCCATATAAAAGTGATGCCTAATGACTAAACTTTATACTCCTATTTTACCACTTTTTTTCCTTTTTGAATATAATATATGAAAAATACAGCTGACAAAAATAAAATTGAACTAACCCATTGGTCTAACCTGAGTGACAAAAAAATTATCTGAGGGTCTATGCGTAAAAAAGAAATAAAAAATCTTTCTAATGAATACAGCGCTAAGTATATAAAAAAGATCGCTCCAGTATAATGGATGATGTTTAACTTTTCTTGGTATATACTTTTATTGGCATAATGCCATCTTTTAAAATGTAAATAAAACAATACACCAAAAAGTAACATACAAAATAAACTTTCATATAAAAATAAAGGATGAAACAAATCATATTGGCTAAAAGCTGGCAGTCGGCGGCTGGCTTGAACATAGATGGCCCAAGGCAATTCACTCGGCAGGCCGTAGAGCTCTTGATTAAAATAATTACCCCATCTGCCAAAGGTCTGGCCCAAAGCTAACAAGGGGGCAAAAATATCAAGCCATAAGAAAAACTTGGCCTTATCTTTTTTATTAAAAAAATAGAGGGTTGCCACGCCTGCCAAAATTGCGCCGTGAATTGCCAGCCCTCCCTGCCAAATTTTAAAAATATTCAATGGATGTAAGAAATAATAATCCAAGGTTGATAAAATATGCCAAAGGCGTGCTCCAATTAGGGAAAAAATAACGCTATAAAACACTAAATCATAATACGATTTCAATTGTAAACCATATTTTAAAACAAGCGACCGCCCTATAATCAAAGCGGTCGCTAATCCAAAAGCTATCAGCAGACCATACCAGTAAATATTGAAAGGTCCTACTGAAAAAAATATGGGCTCAGGCGTGACAAGCATATAAGATGATAATTTTCTTATTTATTCCAATACGCCAAGCGGGTGGCGTATTGAAATAAATAAAAAATAGCAACCAACTCAGTTGTTTGTTTCCACTATTTCTTTGAGTCGGCTAAGCGGTATGGCGCCCGGTATATACTCACCATGAATAAAGGTGGCTGGCGCACCCATGACGCCTGACATAATCCCTTTGTAATAATCAGCCCTGACTTTAGCGTCATATTTATCACTTTCAAGGCAGTTACTAAACTGTGCCATATCTATTTCTAAATTATCAGCCATATCTGACAATTCAGCTTGGCTATAATTGCCTTGGTGATTGTACAGCTCATGGGCATAGCTCCAGAAACTTCCCTGCTCATAAGCGCACTCGCTTGCTACGGCGGGTAAAATATAGTCAACATTCAACGGAAAGTGTTTCCAAACTATCCTGACTTGGCCACTGTATTGGCCCTCCAAAGTTTCTAAATTATCAGCATATTCTTTGCAATAAGGGCAAGTAAAATCATTAAAAACAACTAAAGTGAGGGGTGAGCTGTATTCACCTAAAATATGATTGTGCGGCCCAATTTCAAAAATGACTGGCTGCTTGGTTTGACTGTGGTTGGATGTTTGAGGTGAATTTTGCTTGTTTTTATTCAATCCATAATCAACAACACCGTAAGCTGCCACTCCCAAAGCTAAGCCCAAGATTAAAGAGATAAGAATATGTTTTTTAATCGGGTGCATATTTTTGATCAAGCTAAATTTAAAAATAACTTTGTTTTAATCAGTTCCCAAAAGCTGATTAATCTTTGATTTATCAAAACCAACCACTATTTCTTGCTTGCCTTCATCGGTAGTAACGATAGAAACCGGCACTCCCATTTGACCTGACTTTTCTACCATTTCTTGGGCCGCCTCTTGATTGGTAGATACGTCTATATTCTCAAAATCTACCTTTTGGTCAATTAGATAATCTTTAAGCATTTTGCAATAAGCGCAAGTAGGCGTGGTGTAAACCTTGATTTGAGCCATAAAAAAATAGTTTAATGAATAATTATTTTAGAGTTGGCATTAGTTATCTTAACACAACCCATTGCTCGGGGCAAACATGACGAATTAAGCCATCTAAAATCTAACCCAAACACCCTTGGTTGAGTCATATAAAAT
>CAZVLW010000008.1:0-18808 GCA_964628705.1 uncultured Gammaproteobacteria bacterium | reverse complement strand
TATACTTTTATGCTTACCTAAGCAATGGTGAGTGTGTTTCGTAATTCAAGGTTTATTAAGTATTAAATTAGTAAGTTAATCTGAAATACCATTTATAATATCAATACTATTCAAAATTTATAATTGTATATTATTTAAGCTAATTTTTTAAATTAAAATATTGGATAAAATAAAGTATAAGGCATAAGGGCGGGTAAGAATATTTCTAATATTTTCATGAGTTCCTTTATCTGGGTTTATTATCACACACATCAATCACTATTTTTAAGAAAGATCGGCGAAGGAATAACGGACGGTTTATTAAAATTCCTTAACTATAGAAAAGTTTGGTTATGTTTAATGATTTATTTATACCCACTTTAATGTAAACTTACTATTTTCATAGTGTATTTATTATTTTAGTTCAAAATACAAGGCAAGCTAATGAATATTGTATATTCCTTCTAAATAGAGTATTAAAACAAACTTGTTGTAAGTGTTCCATATGGAACATATTTTTTTTCAAGGATTTTGTGGACAAATTTTGGATAATTATTATTAAATGTTAATAATATTAACTTATAGTAAGTAAACTTTATAGAGTTAAATATTATTTAAAAAATTAATTTGATTGATAATTATTGATTAAATTAAATTAATGAAGATTATTCTGGGTTTGGTGATTTGGGTAGGTGGTGTTGTTTTATATATTAGGTTGTGTTCCACATGGAACATTGTTTTTATTCATAATTATGAATATTTATCATGGTTATTCTTGCCAACTTGAATTATTAATAAATTTATGGTATCATATAAACATAATGTGGTGGTAATCACCACCACGTGGTGGTGATTACCACCACAACTAATTTTTTTAATATTATTTATTTAAAATTTCTTTACTATCAACACAAATACATCTTGAAATATGTATGACGATATTTTAATTCAAGCCGGTTTAACTCAAAACGAGGCGAAAATTTACCAAGTTATTCTTGAAAATAACCAACTTTCAGTCACCCAAATTTCCAAAATATCCAATATACATAGGCGTAATGTATATGATGCTATTGAACGATTGATAGATAAGGGCTTAGCATTTCAGCTATTTAATCAATTTGAGAATCATTATAAAGCCGTTGACCCCCACAAATTAATAGAAATTATTAAAGAAAAGGAAAACAAATTAAACAGCATTTTGCCAGAATTGGAAAAAAAATATTACACTAAACCAGTGCGCCAGTCTTTTTTTATATATAAAGGAGTACAAGGTTTTAAAAACTACTTAATGGATATTGTAAAAAGTAAAGCAGATATTTATTCCATAGGTGAAAAGGGGATATGGTTTGATAAAAAGATTAAAAATTTTTTTAATTCTTTTCAGCGACAAATAGAATCATCGCAAGGCGAACTCTTTTTTTTATACGATGATCAGGCAATACGTCAAATCCCGAATGTTATTCAGGGCTTAGGTTCTGTTAATAAAAAACTACCCAAAGCACAAAATTCAAACACCACCTGCCATATATACAGTGACAGAGTGGTTACCCTCAATCACGCTGAACCGGCCAAATTAGATGACGATATTGTAATTTATATACAAATAGATCAAAACTTAGTTGATTCATATAAAAAATGGTTCAATTTTATATGGCACCAACTTTAAGATTGAGTTTTAAAATACACCCTTGACAAAATTGGGATATTTGTTATAATACCCACAACTGAAAAGGTCGTTGAATTTTCTTTTATGGAACATATTACAAATTGAATACGAAGACTATGGCAGTTAATGATAAAGAGTTTTTAGAGTATGTAGTGAAGTCTCTCGTTGATAACCCTGATAAAGTTAAGGTGGAGCGCAAAGTTGACGAAATGGGTGTTTTACTTACCCTAGACCTTGACCCAGCTGATATGGGTTATGTTATTGGTCGTAGAGGCCAGAACGCAAGAGCTATCCGTACTCTGTTGAGATTGGTTGGTGCTAGAAATAATGCACACGTCAATCTTAAAATCAATGAACCAGAAGGCGGCAGGCAGTCTCGCCAAAACCAATCAGATTCAGGTGAGGATGCCGACACTTCAGCTGTTGATGATTTGAAAATCTAAGATTTATATCTAGTTTTTCAAGAATACCAAAAACCATGCTACAATAGTAGTATGGTTTTTTGGGTGAAACCAAAATTCAACCTAATTAGCTTAATGTACCTACTCCATTTATATTTAGTTACTTAATTATGCATTTTCATTTAGTTACTATTTTTCCCAATATTTTAGATTCTTATATGAGTGAATCTATACTTAAACGCGCTCAAGAAAAAAAGATAATTAAAATAAAAACCCACGATATTAGATGGCAAGCCAAAGATAAACATAAAAGCGTAGATGATAAACCCTATGGAGGGGGTTCAGGTATGGTGATGGTAGTTGAACCGATTTATAAAACACTTAAAAAAATTAGACGTAAAAAAAAATCCAAGATAGTTTTACTTTCTCCTAAAGGTAAACAGTTTAACCAAGGCACAGCTAAAAAATATTCAAAATTAGACCAGTTGATTTTAGTCAGCGGACGCTATGAAGGGGTGGATGAAAGAGTGGGGGAGTTTGTTGATGAAGAAATTTCAGCCGGTCCTTATATTTTATCAGGCGGCGAGTTGCCGGCTATGATGGTTATAGAGGCGACTGTCAGATTTATCCCCGGTGTTTTGGGCAACCAAGAATCATTAGAACAAGAAACCTTTAATTATATAGTAGATAAAAAAGATACCCTATCACATACCAAGCAGTATCCGCAATACACTAGACCAAAGGTTTTTAAATGTAAAATAAAGAACAAAACAAAAGAGCTTAAAGTGCCACAGGTTTTACTCTCAGGCAACCATAAAAAAATTGAGCAGTGGAGAAAAAACAATTAAAATATAGCTTTAATTTTACCTTTCACATCTATTAGTCATTAAATCAGCTAATTATCAAATTATCTAAATATATTTATTTCAATTAATTTATTAGATTTAGTAATTTATTTATTACTATGCAATTTAGTCAGCAATTAAAACGCAAAATAGTTCAAGCCCAAACAAATGAAATTACTGAATATTATATTTACAAGCACCTATCCAAGCGTAGTAAAAATCCAAAAAATAAAAAAGTGCTCAGTAGAATTGCCGAGGAAGAATATAAACATTATCAATTTTGGATGAAGTATTCAGGTTTTGAAGTAAAACCCAATAAATTTAAAATTTTTTTATATACTTCAATAGTTAGACTATTCGGTTTAAACTTTGGAGCACAGCTTATGGAGCGAGGTGAAGAGGAGGCACAAGATTTTTACAACGAGCTTAAAATAGTTGACCCCCAAGTGGCAGAATATATTTTACGCCAAGAAGAGGAGCATGAACGCGAGATTTTGGCTCTAATAGATCAGAAGTATTTACAATTTGCCGGATCATTTGTTTTGGGCTTATCCGATGCCATTGTGGAACTTTCGGGCGCCATAGCAGGATTAACTTTAGCCCTAAAAGATACTAATTTAATCGGCATGGTGGGCCTAATTACCGGCATCGCGGCTTCAATGTCTATGGCTGGTTCTGAATATCTCTCTACTAAAGAAGAGGGCGGTAAAGAGGCAGGTAAAGCCAGTTTGTTTACAGGTGTGGCATATATTTCAGCTGTCATTATTTTAATTTTGCCTTTTCTTCTAATGGATACAGCCATTTATGCCCTGATTGTCACTTTGGCCTTAGTGTTACTGCTTATTCTTTTATTTACTTTTTATACTTCAGTGGCAAAAAACATTAATTTTAAATCAAGATTTTTACAAATGGCAGCTATTAGCTTGGGGGTTGCCATTATCAACTTTTTCATCGGTATGGTTATTAGAGGGTTTTTTGGAGTAGAATAAAGAATATACCAACCAACAATTAACAGCCAACAGAAAAGATTATATATTAAATAAATGAAAGGATGGTTGTGATTAAAAAATTTTTTGCGTAAAGGAGAATGTTTATTTCACCACATTTCTTTTGACCAATTTGTTTTTTGATGTTAGGCTGTTATATAAATAAGTATTAACAATTAATTTAAAACAATATGGGTCATCCTAAAAAAGAACGCACCTTAGTTATTGTTAAACCCGACGGTGTGCAACGCGGATTAGTGGGCGAGATTATTAAGCGCTTTGAACAAACTGGTCTAAAGTTAGTTGGGCTTAAATTTACAGTAGCCGCCGAAGAACTGTGTTGGAAACATTACCAAAAAGATGATGAGTGGTATCGTGAAAAAGGTGAAATAACCATTCAAAACAGAAAGGATAAAAATCTACCGGTTGAAAAAGAAGCTATTGAATACGGTAAAGATATTATTAAACAACTGGTAGAATTTATGACAGCCGGCCCAGTTGTGCCTATGGTTTTTGAAGGCAACAAGGCAGTAGGTGTGGTTAAAAAAATTACTGGCGCTACTGAACCACTAGGCTCAGACGTGGGCACTATTCGCGGTGACTACACCCTTGATTCTTATGAGATATCAAATATTGACGGAAGAGCCGTTAGGAATTTGATTCATTGCACGGGCGAGCCAAGTGAAGCTGAAGATGAAATTGATTTATGGTTTAAGCCGGATGAGCTTATAAATTATAAAGTTTTTAATGAAAAAGTGTTATACGATGTTAATTTAGATGGCATTAAGGAATAAATTTTATGGATAAAGAAAATTTTAAAAAATCACCATCAAAGTTTGACGAGGCAGGAAATTTTAATGGTGATATGGGAGCGGAAAATGAATTACCAGAAGGTATAAAAAATGATTTAGATTCAGCACTCAATCCCTTTGATCATCTCAGTGACGAAGAATTCAGTGATTTGGCAAAAAAATAAAAAAACAAAAAGAAACCCTTTTACCCATAGTTAAGCAGTGTTGTAATAATTATGATGATGAAGAATCAGACCGCAGTATTTACACATCTTTATTAGAAAAAATTTTGGGTCTTGAGGATTGAGTAATATTCATCATTAGCCCCTCTTTTAATAAAGAGGGGTTTTAAAAATTATTTAAAATATATAAATTATGCTATATTTTTTTGTCTCTCTCGTACCATATCAAGCATTGTTTTTAAAATAGCATAGGTCTGCCAGTTATCTTGGCCCTCTGTTCGGTTTAGCTCTTCTAATAAAAAATCTTTTTCTTCTTTAGTTAGCATAGATTTATTATAAAATTGTTGAATATCATTAGATAAAACACTATATAAAATGCGCTTTTCCTTTTCAGCTTTGTGCTGTTCAAACTTTTGTGCCATTATATACCAGCTGACAGCGGTGGCTATATCCGATTCATTTAACCCTTTTTTTCGCAAATCATCCACCAAATTTTCTATTTTTGATTTGTTTTTATTAAATTTTTCAATTGGTTTTTCTGTCTCATTTTTATTGTACTTCTTATCTAAATTTGGTAATTCAAAATTATTTTTAAACATATATAGCCATAATTAATTATTAATTAAGCTTTAATTTTTGTAATTCTTTAACCCAGCCTTGAATAGCTCGTTTTTCTTGCTGAACTATAATCTCATCGGAATTGTAATAATCATCAGTTAATTCCCTTTCTAAAGCTGCAAGGTAGATAGGTGTTTGTTGCTCTGGGGTTTGAGCACCCTCAAGACTTAAATCCAAACCACCTTCACCAGCCCATTCATTGATTGCCTTAAAGGTTTTTAGTATTGCTTCACGCCGGTTGGTTTCAGAATTTAATTTAGCCTCATTTAAGGCGCCGTTAATTTGTTGCCGGCCTTCCTTAGATGTTTTTTGTCTTTTATATCTAGGTGACTCACTATCCATAGGCCCTCCGGATTTGCTTTGTAAAATTCTATAATTAGGATCCCTAACTTTGGGTAAATTATTTTTATGTTCAGGACTTTTTTTGGGCATAGTGCTTAATTATTTATTAAGAATTGCAATTCAAGAGATTAAAAGCTGTTTCCAACCCACGCATTATTGCTTGTTATTTATCTTCTTCAAGTTGTATTTCGCCAGATTTGCCATTTTTTTGTGCTTCACGCATGCGTTCTAATAATAATCTGACTCGTTTGACAGGTTTATTTACAGATTCTGGTTTGTTCATAGAAAAAGCAGTGCGGAGAGCTCCTTCATTTTTATGTTGCTCATAAAAATCTTCTATAATTTTTTGGTATTTATCAATATTGTGATTTAGTTTATCTTTATCTATATCCATCTCCAATTTATCTCGCATGAAATTTGATGTGGCAAAACCCTTAACCCCATCCAGTTCTCTTGAGAATAATTCTACATAGGTGAGGGTATCTATTCTTCTAGCCAGATGATTAAAGCTATCCTGATGATTATTTAGCTCTTCCGCTTTTTTTAGTTGTTGCCTATAGCCGTATAGCGGATTACCTTTTTTACCAACAACACTTTACAAGCTAATAAATGCCGTTATTAATTCAAGCGAAAACTTCCTAATTAATTATTCCATAGGAAGTTTTTCTGTTGGGGTATTACCTTTTTCTGGTGAGGTATAGCCCGGTCGCTCTGTTGGCTTAATGGCTGTGTTTTGCATATAAATTAATTATAACAAATTTGTTTATAAAATAAAAATTTCTTTCATCCACCCTTCACATAACCAAGCAAAGCGGAGAGAGAATCAACTTTACTCGTTTTATTATGTGCAGGGTGGGTGAAAAAGGGCAAGTCGTGCAGACTTACCCTTAAGTGCTTTGGCCTATTCGTCAATCCCGGATTTCTCCCCGGGATGCTTTCGGCCCTGCCCCGTTTTGCCGGGGCTTGATGCGTTCTTTTTGGGTTAGAACCCGCCAGTGACGGAAAAAACCTCGGGAGCTGCTTCCCGATGGCCCACGTGTGTGATCCTTTAAGCCGATCTACCCGTGGTACGTTGCTTTTATTTTTCAAAGATCAATTATCCACTGCCTAGGCGAAGTATCCTTTTTCAAAGGCTCCGCCACTTGTTGCCCTATTACTGAAATCGTAATAGGGCAGTTTATTCACCTCTTTTTTAGACATGGTGACGCTACCGCGCCAACGCCACCATGTCTTAAAATACCTATGCCTGGCCTTGGCCAGGTAGAAGGTGATTTTTACACCTTCCTCATGGGGCCTCACCCGAAATGAGGCCCCATAATTAACCAAAAAAGACGAATATGAAGGGCGGCTGGTAAGCCCTCTTTTTTTTCCGTCCTTTAAGGTTTTCTTTGCTTCCCACCGAACCATCTCGATGGTAAGCCCTGCTCTACCATTGAGCAGGCATTTTTCTATTTTTTGTTTTATTTCCATTTTTTCCTCCTTTCGAGGTTGCTGGGAAATGTAACCCAGTCCCGCCGCAGACATCATGCCTGCTTTGGGAAATTTTTACCAAGGGAATATTTTATTTCCGAACATTTGTTGTTCGGAAAACCTTGGCTCTTTAGTTAACTGCCTTCTGCAATCAAAAAATTTAATCGCACAATGCAGCTAACTAAAGTTTGTCAAAGAACAAATTTTATTACCGGGAACGTTCCGCTGACTTGTTGCCCACAGGTAAGCTCGGAGAGAGATGGTAAGCTCACCAGACAGAAATCAGCGAAGCACTCCCGATAATGTTTACATTAAAAAAATCTGATACGTAAAACACATAAGTTACGTGTTTTATTTTTCACACAAAATTATGTGAAGGTTTATTTAGTGTGCACACCGTGTTTTTCTAAAAAAAGCGCGGTAGTCCGGTTGTTGCACCGGATAAATTATCTCAGTATTTTTTAACAAACTTTTCCTCTAAAACCACAATTAAGTTAATGAACTACCTCGCAGTAAGCTGACGAGGTATCAGCCGAAATGCGACGGTTAGTTGAATAATGTTAATTGGTCGCTATGAATTTGTTTGTACTGCTTTCCTTGATTCTGTACATAACGCTGTATCACCTCTTTACCTGCATATTGCCCCACTGTATTTGCATAATAACCCGCAGTCCAGAACTTACCTCCCCAGAGTACTTTTTTGATATCAGGGTGTTTGGTAAACACTTCGCGAGCAGTAATACTTTTTATCTTTTGTATGATAGCTTGTACAGTATACGTTGGTATGCTCTGAATCAAAAAGTGTACATGGTCTTGATCTATACCTATCTCCACAAAATGTATTTCGTATCGTTTGCTTAGTTCAATACAGGTTGTTTTTATTGTTTGCTCTACTGCGTCTGTAATAGCTTTCTTCCTGTACTTAACTGGACACACGATATGATACAATAGTAGAGTTTTATTGTGTGCTTTATAGATATGTTCGTCATCCTTGTCCATACCATGAGTATACATCACGTACCCATGTTATACCACGTACCCCGCAGCAAGCTGACGGGGAATTCTTTAGATTAAAAAAGTGTTGCATTGAAACCTTGAATTTATATTAGTTATATTTGACATTACTATTTGTATACGCTATACTTAATCTAGTAATACTTTATTAAATATATGCTTTATCCTAGACAAATTTTAGCTAAAGTTAAACCATTTTTAACTAAAAACATTATTATTCTTTTGGTTGGTTCAAGGCAGGTAGGCAAAAGTTCACTAATGAGGCTATTAGAACAAGAGCTTTTGCATGACAACATCGCCAAACAAAATCAGATTATATTTTTTGATTTAGAATCAATCAAAGATTTAGAAATTATTGAAAGGCAGGATTACAAGCAGTTTGCCGACTATCTCTATACTAGATCCGGACTAACACCGAGTCAAACCTTGTATGTTTTTATAGACGAAATTCAATACTTAAAAAATCCTTCTTCCTTTTTTAAACTTTTAGCGGATCACTACCCTGATATCCACCTGATACTTTCCGGGTCTTCCAGCTTGGAGATTAAAAAAATATTTACTGAACGTTTGACCGGACGCAAAATTTTATTTCAAATCAAACCCCTTAATTTTGGAGAGTATCTAACTTTTCGCAATCATGAACTAGCTCATATCATCAACGAAATATCAACTTCGGATATTTTAGATGCTAAGCTCAACCCATTATCATCCCGACAAGATTTTATTGCCGACCTTTTGCCAGTCTATGAAGAATTTGTCGTTTTTGGCGCTTACCCGCGTCCAACACTAGAAACATCCTTAACCGTGCGCAAGAAATTTCTGGAAGAAATCCGCGATACCTATGTCAGAAAAGATATCAGCGACATCTTGCGTGTAGAAAATCTGACTGGCTTCAATCGCTTGTTGCACTTACTGTCGACTCAATGCGGCAATCTAGTCAATCTTCAGGAGCTTGCCACGGTCAGCACGCTTAGCCGCGATTCAGTTGAAAGATACCTATTTTTAATGCAGGAAACATTTATTCTTTCTCTCCTGCAACCATACTTTACCAACCCGCGTCAGGAAATTATCAAAATGCCCAAAGTTTATCTGTCTGATACCGGCATCCGCAATATTCTGCTCAACAATCTCCAGCCGCTTAACGAACGGGTGGATAAAGGAGCACTGGTGGAAAGCCGAGTTTTTAACCAGCTGCAATATTTTGACCTGCCGCTCAAATTCTGGCGCACCAAAACCAAAACTGAAGTTGATTTTGTTTTGACTGATAAACAAAGTCACCTGGTGCCACTTGAGGTCAAATACCAGCCGTTTAAAAAACCAAACGTGCCGGGAAATTTGAAATCTTTTATTGAACGCTACCAACCACCGCTCGCCATCGTGGCCACGCGGGATTATTTATCCCAAACTAAATTCAATACTACGACAGTTATATTTGTGCCTTGTTTATTTTTGTAATGTTAAAGAACAGTTTTTTCTCTCCTCTGAACCCCTTAAGTGAACCCTTAAGGAACTCGGAAAAAAAGCTCAAGGTATAATTGTGCAAATACACCTTGAGCTGAATACTTTGGCTTTGCTCTTGTGCAGGTTGATGCAAGCTTATAGGTTGGCCAAAGACCACTTTACTTGCATTTTTTGGATACCGTAGCTGCCAACTACAGCTTCCTACTTCCTGCTCTGGCCAGAACGCAACGAGCACTGGCCCCGCAGACTGTCCCGCTGCGGCGGGTAAACACTGCTACCGGCAAGAGACTAAAGCATCTCTTTTACAATCCGGACAACCTCCTCAAGAGAAAGTTTAGAACCTTCTCTGGGAGAGCCTAGAATTGTGCCGGTAGGGGGACCGCCCCAGCCGGACTCCAGCGCGTTTAGCGCCGGGAGTACCGCACCCACCTTGATGCCGTTTCCGGCGACGGTGAATTTTGGCACTCCAGCCGGCCCAAAGTGGGGGCTATATGCCACCACAACCTCAGCCCCGTTTCCATACAGCGCGCCCGGCGCGCCAAAGAAATCGGTTTCAAGGTAGGCCAGCTTGAGCCCGCCACGGGTGGTATCCCACCGGGCTTCCTCCACTGCCACGGTAATCTGCCGATTGTTCTCGGCTTTTATCGCGGCATAAGAGTCAAACCCACTGATGGTCCCGTAGGGATCCTCTCCGGATTCCACTACGGCCTTCAGGAGTTCAACTCCTTTGTGGAGCTGTCCCACCGGATTGCGCTCTGTCAAAAGCATTCCGGCGAAGACGTCCGACAAAGTGGGAAATTCCACCTTGCCGTAGCCCGGGAGAGAACGGAACCCCTTGGTATCAACCTGGTTGATATATGCAACCAGAGACGCTTGACACCGAGGTTCAATCCCGTCTACTGCCCAGCCGCAACCTGTACTTGCGGCCTCAGTAACAGGATCAATCCCCTTACGGCTTCCTCCGCAAGACGGACAGGGAATTTCCCAGTACGCCTGCAAAGTAGCCGATTCAAAGGGCCCGCCCTCTGCGTGGTGGTCCCAGTTGTTAAACTGGACCTGTCCACTGCCCCCAACCTCAATGCAGATTACATCTGCATTGGCAAGGTCTTCGGCAGTGGCGACTCCACCACGCAGGACTTCCACCATATCCTCCCGGTTTACACCGAGAAGATAGGCAGTCCCTGCCGTATCCAGGTCAATTTTTTCGACCAAGATACGACGGCCTTTTGTCATGATTTCACCTCCTTTCATGACTTTTAATACTCTTTCCCCATAGGCCTATGGGGAAAGAGATGATAAAAATACTTTTGATCTACTTTTGCTAATAAAAATAATCAGCAGTTTCAATCAGTTTTTCTCTATCCCGACCGGCGAAAGACCGTCGTCGCCTGCTGTCCGGTAAAATAAATTACCAGACCACTCCGGATTTGCCGGAGAATAAGTGGTATCCACTGATACCTCTTTTCTCAACTTTTTAATTTCTTAAAAAGCTGGGAAAAATGGGCAAGTCGTGCAAACTTGCCCAAAAGTTTGCAAGACCGGTTTTTTCCTGTGCAGAAGACAAACCGGAGCCGAACTGAATATCTCAAATATGTTTATCTTGCTTTAGACAAATTTGAGACAGAGCTTATGTCTTATTTTATGTCGGCTGGACATAAGACAGCCAGGCAACCTGCTATTTATTTATATACCGCCTGCAGGTGGCAGAAAAGGTGCTACTGCATTATTCTTCGGCGCACCTTCTGTGCCGTCTCCTCCAAAAAGACGGCCATCTTTTCATACTGGTCTTCCTTGACCAGATAACATATTTTAGAATTGGGGCTGTTTAAAGTCTCAACAACCCCAAAATTTCCAGGAATTGCGCCTTCGCTGCGCGAGTCCTCGAAATAAATATGCTCGTCAAAGAATATGCGTACACGGACGCCATCGCCCGTGTACTCCGAAAAGTTTGTGGAGCGACCTAACATCGCTCCCTTTGGAAAACGGACCTCTTGTCCGTTTTTCAACAATATTATTACTCCCCCTTCCTTGGGGAAACTTATCTTCTTTAAGTCTTCTGTTTTAATTTCTCTATTCATTTTTTCCTCCTCTCAGAGTTTCCCGGAAATGACAAACCGAGTCCCGCCTGCTTTTTAAAGCAGTTGGGAAATTTATTCCAAGGGAAGTAATTTTTACTGTCCGACATTTGCCGAAACAAACCTTGGTTTTTGTGTCGCACGCGCAGAAGGAATTGAACCCTCAACCTGCCGGTTTGGAGCAGGTTGCTCTGCCAATTGAGCTACGCGTGGATTTCACCTTTTACCCTTTTATCCTGTCTACTTCTTATTGGGTTAAAGGTTTTTTTCTTAGCTCCCGAAGCTGGAGGAGTGCGACGTTCCGATTACTCGGTGCCGCTAATTTGTATTCCGCCACTGGCTTTCCAAGATTAAGCCTATGCGGTCGGGTCTGCTCTTTTATTGAGACTTTTTATAGTCTCTTAATAAAAGAGCTATACCTACCATCAAAACCATGATGGCAAGGTATAACCAATTTGGGAAAAAATATATTCCATTGATTTCCCAAATCCTATCAACATTGATAGGCAGGGATTTCAGAGAAAAATATATTCCTCCCATTGCGCCTGTAGCGACGAGCAAAAGCTCACTCACTACAGAACGAAGTTTGGTCAAAAGTTACCTCCTTTAGGGGCTTTTTAGTTTTTGTTCATTTTTTCGGTAGAACATTTCACCGGCCTATGCGAAATGCATAGGACTTTTTCCTCTTCTTAAATTTTTCTTACCAGAAGAAAAATTTAAGAAAGGAGGCAATCTGTGCAAAGATTGCCATATGTCTCTTTTAGCGTGGTATTGCTCTAGGTAGAGACGGTGTGCCTGACCTGATTGGTTTAAAGGAGATAAGCAGAAACCAATAACTGCCAAAACTTTGAGGTATTCCTCTTTTGTTCGGCTTGGCTGAAATTTCAACAGCCAAAGGGTTTACACCCGAACTGCACCCGGTAACAATGATTTTGTCTTCTATTTAGAAGACCTAAAATCAAGGTATGCCAATTCGATTTCGGAAAATCGCACCTGCGTGGTGGATTGTCCTAATTTTTTGGCACACCGCCCTATTACCTGGATAACCGCATCCTTATATACCTCTACTTGGGTATATTCAGGATTACAGTCTCCGGTAATCAGAGCTGTTACCTCGCCACCTACTGGACATCCCCAGTCAGTGTGGTATACGGTTTTGCTGTCAGCAATGACAGCGCCAACGTATACACCACTTTCCTGGTTTACCTCGGCGGCACATTCTTGCCATACTTGGCCTACGACTTCAGCCGCAGGTTTTTTCTGGTTTAAATGGCCGTAACCCGAGTTAATTCCCAGGGTGGCGAAAAAAGAAATGGTTTTAATCATTTCTTTTTCCACATTTGCTCATTATTTCGCCAATTTCGTAATTAGAATACTAATTACTTATATGGTTATTTAGAACAAATGCTTGTTGGTTTTACAGGCTAACCAACTAACCGTCTTTACCCGACCTAGGGTAAAGATATATCCTGCAGAATCTGCTGCATTGCCAGAAAAAAATTTTTGTAAATTCCTTTATCCAGGCTTTAAATGGTTTTGCTATTTTTACCAAAACAAAATTTAAAGCCTTTAAAAGAAATTTAAAATAAAAAACATAAATAAGGAATAATCACCACCTAAGTCCTAGCCCATCTCATTTATACAAAATTTAGGATATAAGTAGTAAAGAAAATTTTGCTATTTAGTTTTCAAATTACATTCTTTATACACCAGAGGGGAATCTATATTAGATTCCGGATAGCCCTTCGCTAACGCTACGTAGCTTCCGGAATGACAATTTATACTCTTTGCAGAGATGACAAGTATGTGATTTTAATATAGACTTTCCTCTGGCGGTAACGCTTTTTATAGCGTCACGTTCAGAGGGCACTTCCTATAAACTCAGGTAGTCTATAGGGCAACAGCGTTGTTTGCCGTTTCCTTGGTTAGTCCAAAGCTTTGGTAGGTCCAGCTGCCGCGTAACCCTTCAGAAAAATTGTTTAAAATTTGTGAAGGGATTACCTGAGGTGTACTGGTCTTGATAGAAAGCCTCTCTCCTACGAGGAAGGAATTGTCATTCTACCAAACTCAGTAAACACATTTATTTAAATTGAAAGAACAATTATTTATTCAATTGTAATTCGCTAACTGATTCCTGACGCGTTGACCCAGCACATAGTCGCGCTTCAATTTCGTCCGGCAGATCGGTTATCAGCCGATCAATGGATTCAATCAAAGCGTCTGTGCTGGTAGTATCAAATTTTGGAACATAAGCATTGTCTTGGTTCCAAACTTTGATACCTTTTTCCACCGCCCAGTCGGCCGTGAACGGATGCCCGGTCCAGTTGACCAGAATGGCATCTTCGCCAATCTCCAGCTTTTTGGCGCGCTTGACGCGCACCTGCAGCCAGATTTTGGCGGCCAGCACAATGGTGCCAATGCCGATCAGCGGCTCAGCAATTTCCCAGAATGAATCAAGGAAACCGCTGAACTGCGGCCACCAGCCATTGTCTAGGAAAAAATAGCCACCTGCGACAACGGCCGCCACAACAAAATAAAATAAAAACTTTATCATTTTTTCTCCTGCCCGATATGACACGTCGGCGCCGCGCTTTTCTTTATTTTATATTTTTAATTTTTTTTAGCCACTCAATCATATCAATTAAGTGGTAAACGCTCGCCCGTTTATGGCGAGTTATTTTAATGCGCGCGATTTGGCGAGCGCATTTTTGACAGAGAACTGCATTGTTGATTGGACGATGGTAGCCCGCTGGGCTAATATCCAAACAATACATTTCTCGTGTGTTGCCGGTATTGTCGCAGTCCGGCATAGAACACTCCCACTCCACGCTTTTAAGCTGACCATCGCAATTTTCAATCAGGTCAACTACCAACGCCGGGTGGGTTTGTTTTTTTATTTTTTTTATTTTCATTTTTCCTCGCCGCGATTTTTACGCCCAGCGGTAGGGCTTTTTATTTTTCTCGGCAGAAGCATAATCAATTTTTTCAAACAAACTGCCGATTTTCTATAATTAAGGGATTTATCTCCCTGCCAAAAATATTATCTTTGGCAGAAAGGTAAATATGATTTATGATTTTTCATATTTGGGTGTGCTTAAAAAATATTTATAAAAAAACCGACCTGGCTGCAATGTAGCTAAATGTCGGGTGAGTTAAAATATTAAATTTTACAGGTCTCTGGAGATTGCTCTTGAATTCATTGTTTATCTATCTAAATAATTCAGGCAACCCTCTGCTGGTTTGATTCAGTATCTTTAAAATTTTTATTTTTTTGTATTTTTGAATTGTAGTAAGCAAGAATTTTATCCTTATTGTTTTTTATTAATTCCCCTTGGCCAATTCCTTTAAGTAATTGTTCAAGAATTTTAAGCTTAGTCTGAGCGTCGTAAACTCTGGCCGGCCCGCCGGTACTTTTGCCCATTTTTTTCCAGTTTCGGTAATTTTTTATAATTTTTTGAGTTGCGCGTGGAATAGTAATTAAAAGCAAATCATTTAATTTGTGAAATCCTTGGCGTTTTGATTTGGTAACTTGAGCTTGCTTTTGCCATAATTTACCCGGTTTGGTGTTAATGGTGAGTTGAATGCCAAAAATTTTATCACTCGGTTCAATATTAGCTTCGTCCTTTTCCACGTAAACTCCGCGTTTATGGCTCTTAAGTCGTATAATAAAATCAATTTTGCGATGAATGTCTGTCAGCACATCCGGTTTTATCAATTCCAACTCTAATTCCGGCAGGTCAACTTCTAATTCTTTGAGCATAGCTGACAGCTCCTTTTCAAAAATCAGGCCCGATTTGTTCTCCATATAATCGTATCCTGTCGGTTGGTTATAGCTTTTTTTCTTTTCTTTTTTTTGTTTTTCAAGAAAGGCCGCAAAGCGCGGATTGCGTTCTTTAACTCTCTCAATATCACTACTTAGAAGCTGTAAATCAAAAAGTTCCCCAAGTTCTATTTTTGCTTTTTGGCGAATATATTCGCGCAATATGTTTTTAGGCACCTGCGAACTGTCAATATTGTGTTCAATACCATAAGATAGATCTGTCAACAAATCGCCCAAACTGGCTTTTTCCATTTTATCTCCATTTTCTACCACAAAAAAGCTTTCATCTGCGGTTGATTTATATGAAACGGCACGATTAATTTTTCCATGGCCGTTTATCTGCTCGTCTTTGTTTATCAATTCCCTTTCCTGTTTAAGCCGCTCCATTATCAAGGCCTTTTGTTTTTGTATGTCAAAAATATCCTGACCGTATTTTTCTTGGTAGCATTTCTCGTCAAGCTGATTTCCAGCTTTTGTTTCAACTACTTTTTTGGCATTTTGTGCCAACTCAGGATTATTTTGGACAAATTTCTTTTCAAAATTACTTTTATAGCGCATATTTTTGTCTATCAATTAAAATAAATTAAAGGTATTTAAATTTAGCCAGCCCTGACTTGAGCGCCCCAAAAACTCTGTCTTCTTGGCCTCTGTCCCATTTATCTTCTTCAATTTTTTTGGCTGATTTTTTTTGCTCATCAATTTTTTTGATTAAAATTAAATTTTTTTCAAGCAGGGCAATAATTTTTGGCTCACTCCGGCTTTGTTTGGCATAGCGGATAAATTCTTCAAACTGCAGTTTTACCTCTTCAATCAAATAGTATTGGATAGGATGTTCAGCCAGTTCGTTTTTTTTATCTTCCAGCCACAGCTCCATAACTTCGCGCAGTTTGGGCATATCAACGCCAACTACTACTCGCGGCAAATGAGATTTGCCACCGTGGATATTTAGAAATTCAGAATGAAAATATTTAATCCGCGAAAGCTCGCCGCTATCAATCTCTCGCTTAATCCGCGATAATTTATTTGACAGCTGGTCACCGTATGTGACATCAATAGCCAAAGCCAAATGAGACGCCTGCTGTTTTTTAGTATTTTGAAACTCAACAATACTATCCACTCCGTTTTTTATGTCATCATAAATTGAAGGCAAAATCATATAAGAATCCTCGCCAAACCAATTACTCATATCTCCATTTTCATAGATGACTGTTTCCAAAATATCAGCCATTTTTTTGGCTTTTCTTGAATCCAAAGTTGATTCACTTTTAAATTTGGCCAACATTTGATTGATGTAGGTAATATCGTTTTCTATAGTTTGGCTGCCATATAGATCACTGAAATCTTTTAATTTAATTGCCTCTTGGCGGTGAACTTGGCGGGCTCGGCTATATGCCTGATCTATCAAGATATTTTGTTCGGTTTCTAATGCTTGTTCTTTCATATTTTATAGATAAATTTTTATAGATAAATGTCTTAATTTTTATTATAACACTAAGCTTGAATTAGCCCAAGCTTATTGAGCCGGCTGTCCTCACCCGACGAGAAACAGCCGGCCGCCAAGCTAATTAAAATATCAGGCCAAAACCAGCCCGCTACCGCGGATTTAAAATATTAAAACTTGCTAAGGTTTTAACCTTTATTTCTCTAAGCCCGCAAACTTTAAGCTTGTGAGCTTGGAAAAATACTCTCTGGGAAAGGATATGAGGGTCCTGCCCAGAGAGTTTTTTATGCGTTGGCGTTGCCACATCCGTGTGGCTAAAGCGACCTACTCGAAGTAGGCCATGGTAACCTCCTGACGGAGGTTACCCTTATTGCCGCGCTTTTTGCGCGGCAGACGGCTTTCCCCCGAGCCGTCACCTTTACCTTCCTTGGCAAAGGATTTTTTTTACCCTTGCCCTCAGTGGGCTTGGGCTCCGGCTTTTCAGAAAGAAAAGCCGGGGCGGGTTTGGGTTTGCCCTCCGCCTTGGCCGCAATGGCCTCGGTGTCGGATTTAGCGCCATCCTTGGCGTCGGAGATGCCTGCCGCCCGCAGGCTATCTCCTAACGAATTCCCATTGCCTTGGGAACTCGGGGAATACTTTTTCAAGTATTCCCTCATCTCGTGAGCATCCCGCTCACGAGATTTTTTTGCCCAGCTGCGGATCTGGGCAACACTAAGGGTGCGAATCCCTGCACCCTTAAACAAAAAACCCCGGCAGCGGGGGCATAAGGCCACCCGCTGTTGGATAAGGTGGTCAGCCACCTTCTCCAGTCCGCTGCGGACCGCAACCGCAGCAGATCTGTCGTCTTTCCAGATCCTTTTTTTATCGACCTGGAAAGTGTGGTCAGGCCCATCCAAGAGCCTGCCACAGTCCGGGAGTCTTTTGCCAACTTCCGTGTTGGCAAACAAATTTTTAACTTCCCGCATCCCGCAGGAAGTTTGATTTTTTTGGCCGTGCTTGCGGCCATTATTATTATTGATATGTCTCATTTTGCCTCCCCTCCCGCTTGGCGGGAAAAAAGGTTAAGCGCCTCTGGGGTTGACCCCCTTACGGATCGCGGGCGACAAACCCCGCGAGGCGCATCCGGCTTGGGCCCTTTTCCTGCTGCCCAAGACTTGACTGGTGTTCCTCCACTTGGCAGTTAACAGGTTACTGCCAAATATCATAAGAACGGCCAGCCGCCTGTCGGTCAGACAATTTTTTATCTAGCCGGCAGACAGCTGAAAGAGCTTTTTCCCTTGATCAAAACTATTTTAAGCGTAAATAAAATAGTTTTAAGGAAGGAGCCAATCTGTGCGGATTGGCTAGTGTCTCTTTTGGCGTGAGCGTTTGCCCTGGGTAGAGACGGTGAGTTTGACCCGGCTGGTTTAAGGTAGGTTGACAGAAACCAGCAACTGCCTTTTGCACACCCGGCAGGATTTGAACCTGCACCCCACGGATTTGGAGGCCGTTGCTCTAGCCAATTGAGCTACGGGCGTAACCAGAGGAAAGGATGGAAAATGTTTAATTAATCTAATTTCTACACTTTCCTCTGGCGGCAGTGATTTATCACTACCAACCCAGAGGGCACTCTTCTCTACAGCCCTGGTAAGCTGTAGAGGGCAATAAGCTTGTTTGCCTTTCCGTCTTAATCTAATTAAGACAGGGTTGGTATCACCACCTATTACCAGATTTATCC
>CAZVLW010000007.1:0-20843 GCA_964628705.1 uncultured Gammaproteobacteria bacterium | reverse complement strand
AACAGTTGATGTTACTGGTTCAGTAAAATCAAGCCAAACCATAGCTCTCAATTTGAAAACGACCGGCAGACTCAGTCAGTTCGATGTAGCTAAGGGCGACGTAGTCCAAGCAAATCAAGTTTTAGCTCGCTTAGAGGCGTTATCTCTGCAAAGCAAAGTCAGCCAAGCCAGAAGCGATCTCCAAGAGGCGGAAGCAAGTTTAGAAAGAGTCATCCAGGGTTCAAGAGATGAAGAGGTAAGATTAACCGAAGTCAAACTACAAAAAGCCAAGCAAAATTTAAGTTCAGCTAAAAAAGATTTGCTAAATTTAGAAAACAAAAGCCAAATTGAATTAACCAACCTAAAAGATACCTTAATTAATACTCTTAAAAATGAATTAACTACCTCGCAAACTGCACTTGATACCGCAGATGAAACACTCAATGATCCCGATGCCGAAGCCACCTTAGGTAAAACCGATCTTACTTCAGTTAACACAGCTGAGTTGAGCTACCAACAAGCCGATGAAGCATTAGCTGAGATTGAACCAGTTATTCAAGATTTATCAATCAACCGCAACTATCAAGAAGTTATCCAAGAGGCCGACCAAATGCTAGAGGTAATCAACTATATTCAAGACAATCTCTCAGACATATTTTATGTCTTACAACATACAGTTATTTCAGAGGAACTCAGTTCATCCGATCTTGATTCGTTAAAATCAGATATTGATACAGAGATAAGCACCATCAACACTGCAAAAAATTCTATCCAAACAGCTAAGTCAAATCTAAGCAATAAAGTCAGCTACTATCAAGAACAAATAGACAAAGCTCAAAATACAGTGGTAAATTATGAAAAAGAAGTTGACTTAGCCGAAGCAGAACTTGCTTTGAAAACGGCCGAACCCTTGAATTATGAAATTAAATCTGCCAAAGCCAAAGTATCAAAAGCTAAAGCCAACCTCCAAGCCGCTTTAGCTAACTTAAATGATACCATTATTAAAGCTCCGGTTGGTGGCACTATCACCAAGATAAATTATGATATTGGAGAGCAAACACGACTCAACCAAGCAACATTGGAAATGATCGGTCAATCAAATTTGGAAATTGAAGTAAATATTCCAGAATCAGATATTGATTTAATAGATTTAGGGCAAAGCGCCCAGATCACTTTAGACGCATTTGGTGAAGACATGGTTTTTGAGGGTAGCGTCACTTTTATAGATCCTGCCGAAACAATTATTCAAGACGTGGTTTACTATCAGGTAATCGTTCAGTTTACTAAGAAACATAACAAAATCAAACCCGGTATGACAGCCAATGTAATAATACAAACCAACCAAGCCGAAGCTGCCTTACGCGTGCCACTCCGGGCGGTTAAAAGGACAAACGGTGATTACTATGTTGATCTCTTAAAAGATAAAAATCAAACCATCAGGCAAGACGTTAAAATTGGCTTGCGCGGTGATGAGTATATTGAAATTATCAACGGTTTAACAAAAGGACAAGAGGTTATTACATTTAAAAAAGAAAATTAAATATGACTCACCAACAAACACGTCAAGCACTTATCAAACTCAAGGATATTTATAAGCAGTTCCAAAACGAGGAAATGGTTACTAAGGTTTTGTATGACATTAATTTTGAGATACACCAAGGAGAATTTGTGGCTATTGTAGGGCCATCTGGATCGGGTAAATCTACCTTGATGCATATTTTAAGTTTTCTTGACAGGCCCACCAGTGGAGATTATTTTTTTGAAGGTGAAGATACCAAAAATTTTGATGATGATAAGTTGGCACAATTGAGAAATAAAAAAATCGGGTTTGTTTTTCAATCTTTTAATTTACTGCCGCGCACCACTGTCTTGGATAACGTATTATTACCCTTGCAATATAGTCAAAAAAAGGAAAAAAATGAATTGGCTCGATCAGCTCTTAAATCAGTTGGTTTAGAGCATCGTATTGAATATATGTCCAACCAGCTGTCAGGTGGAGAAAAGCAACGAGTTGCCATTGCCCGAGCTTTGGTCAATCAGCCAGAAGTAATCTTTGCCGATGAGCCTACTGGTAATTTAGATTCAAAATCGGGCGGACAAATTATGGAAATTATTTCCAAACTCAATCAGCAAGGCAACACTATTATTATGGTTACCCATGAAGAATACACCGCCAATACCGCCGAGAGAATTATTAAACTCCAAGACGGTAAAGTGATGTCAGATTATCAAGTTAGCCAACGTAGTGATATTGCTCATGGCTTTAAAAAATAAATAAGCACAAAATAAATTACAAGGAAGATAAGAAATTTTTATTGTTTGCTAATTGATAAACCTTGTATGACTATTCTTGAGGCATCTAAAATTTCACTCAAAGGTATCCGCACTAATAAAAAACGAGCATTTATGACAATGCTCGGAATTATTATTGGAGTAGCCGCGGTTATTGTAATTATTTCAGTCGGTGCCGGAGCACAAAGTCTAATAATCAATGAGATTGCAGCATATGGGTCAAATCTTTTTGGAGTTTTACCCGGTGCCTCAGATGAGGACGGACCACCAGCCTCAGTCATGGGGATTACAGTTACCACTTTAAAATTAGACGAAGTTGATGATTTAAAAGAAATTCCCCACGTTGAGGCCGTTACCGCGTATGTACGCGGTATAGATACTCTTACATATCACCATCGCAAAACAGACGCCACATTTGTGGGGGTGAATGCCAGTTTAGCCCAAGTGGAATCGCTCACCTTAAAAAATGGACGATTTTTTACTAAAAATGAAGTCAGCGGACTTTCTAAAGTGGTAGTTTTGGGCCACGCAGTAAAAACTGAGCTTTTTGCCGGTTCGCCCGCTATTGGCGAAACGGTTAAGATTAAAAAAAATAATTTTAAAGTCATTGGTGTAATGGATAAAATGGGTACAGTTGCTTTTGAAAATAAAGATGAGCTAGTCTACATTCCGGTAACTGTTGCACAAAAACAATTATTGGGCATCAACCACCTGGCACTTATTAGAGGTAAAGTGGATCAAAGTCAAAACTTGCCATTTGTCATTGGAGAGGTTAAAAAAACCATTCGCCACAATCACAATATCCAAGACCCTAAGAATGACGATTTTAGTGTGCGCTCCCTTAATCAGGCCCTTAATGTAATTACTTCTATTACTGACGCAATACGCTTCTTTTTGGCAGGCATTGCCGCCATTTCACTTATTGTTGGCGGTATTGGTATTATGAACATTATGCTGGTCAATGTAGTTGAGCGAACTAAAGAAATTGGTTTGCGTAAATCAGTTGGCGCTACCACACTCGAAATTATCAAGCAATTTTTGATAGAATCAGCCACCATTACATTAATCGGGGGTATTATTGGGATTATATTAGGCCTATTAGTTTCCTTTTTAGTGGCCATCATAGTCTCACAGCTTGGTTATAATTGGGATTTTATTCTTTCACCTCTTTCAATTTTACTGGGTCTTGGCATCTCAGGTGGCATCGGTTTGGTTTTTGGATCCTATCCAGCATATCAGGCAGCTAAATTAGAGCCAGTCCAAGCGCTTAGAAATGAATAGCATAACTATTTAATTCTATTCACTTTATTTATGAATTTATTCACCAATCTAAAAATTGCCGCTAAAATTTTTGAAACACATAAAACGCGAACTTTATTGTCAGTTTTAGGCGTGTTAATTGGCATTATGTCAGTCATCGCCATCATCAATGCCGGTGAAAGTTTGCGTTATTTTATTCAACAGCAAGTTGAAGTGTTTGGCACAGATTATATTGAAATTGAAGTTAAAGTACCCAGCACCAGCCAAGCTTCCCGTGAAAACGCAGGAGGTATAGCTCAAGGAATTAGCATCACCACGCTTAAAATGGACGATGCCTATGAGATTTTAGAGCATCCAAATATTGATCAAGTTTATGGCGGTATGTTGGGCCAAGAGGTAATAAGCTACCAAGGTGTAAATAAAACCGGCTCACTTTGGGGAGTTTCCAGTGGTTTTTTTGAGATAGATAAAAATGAACTAATACAGGGCAGGCCATTTAATAAATCAGATGATAATTCCTTATCACAGATAGTTGTTTTAGGATATCAAATTAAACAGGATTTATTTGGCACCCAAAATCCAATTGGTAGAAAAATTAAAATAGGCAATAAAAAATTTAAAGTTATTGGCGTTAGGGAAAAAATAGGCGGAGGAAGTTTCATTGATTTTGATGATATGATTATTATGCCAATTCAGACATTACAAAAAAAAGTGCTTGGGGTTGATCATGTTTCTTTTATTATGGCAGGTGTTAAAGATATGAGTTTAGTTGAAAAAACTTCTGCTGAGGTGACTCATATTATGCGCCGAGAGCACGATATTCTTGATCCTGATAAAGATGATTTTGCAGTGGTTAGCTCAAAAGAAGCAATGGAAATGCTGGACACTATTTTAAACGCTATGACTATATTTTTAGTGGCAATTGCCGCTATTTCACTTATTGTTGGAGGTGTCGGCATTATGAATATTATGTATGTCTCAGTTATTGAACGAACTTATGAAATTGGATTGCGCAAAGCTATCGGTGCCCGGCGCTCTGATATTTTAATCCAATTTTTATCAGAATCTGTCCTAGTTACAGTTATTGGCGGTATAGTGGGCGTAGCCACTGGTATTGCGCTGTCTTGGTTTATTAGTTATTTAGCCGGTTTATATGGTATTCAAGTAAAATTTATCATCTCATTTACCGGTATTATAATAGCTACTTTATTTATGGTGCTAACTGGTTTAATTTTTGGCTTTTTCCCAGCCCGCAAAGCATCATACTTAAATCCAGTAGAAGCGCTCAGATATGAGTAGTTTGTTAACACTAAGTCAATTTACTATTTGACAAACTCAAAAATCCACACTTTATTTTGAATATTATTTTTTTCGTCAGCAATTTGACCGGCTTGTTTAATCTTTTTTTGGGCATCCAGCCAGTAATTATTTATCACAAAATATACTTTATCAGCCCCAGTCAGCTCAAAAGCAAGTTGGACATACTTTAAATCTGGTTTATCATAAACCATCTTTAAATATAACTCATAAAGTGGCGATGATGTGGGAATGGGATAATAAAACAACCCATTTTTTAAATATGTTTTAAAACCAAACTCTCGCAGTCCGGCGGCGGCCGTTGACTGATTTGACAACACCGTATAATTATCAGTTGAGGCATGCTTATCTATCCATTTAACTGCCGCCACGTCATATTTACTGACTGCATAACCTCTGGCTACACTAAAGGCATCATGTTGTGGATAACTAAAATATATAGCTATACCCAGCACTGCGGCCATAGCTGTTAGCGCAATATATTTACCAAATTTAATTGAATCAATTTTTTGTAAAATAAAGTAAAGCCCGATTAAAAATAGGGGAGAGGCGCTCAATATTAAGATTTGTCCAAGGCGCTTGATAAATTCAATTTGTTCATAATCAATAACTGAATCAAATTGCACAAAAGCAGTCAAGAATAAATTTAGCAAAATGCTTAAGATAAATAGCAGGCTTAATTTTAAAAATTGGCCGCCCGTCCTTTTTTTTAATTGAGATATTCCAAAAATAAATATGAATAAAAATAAAATCAACCAATTATAATAGATTAAATACATGAAATGATAAGGGCTGTTAAAAGGTAGGTAAGCTAAATTATTTTTTATTAATTGACCGAGTAAAGACAAATTTTGGATCCCAAAACTTATTTCAAATTGGGCGGATATAACTGAAGCTAAGACAAAAAATAAAGGCACTAAGACTGATGCTATGAGTACGAATGGCAAAACTAAAGACTTCCTTTTAATAAATAGGTATTTCAAAGTCAATAAAATTAACGCAGGAATACCAGCTAAGGGGTGAATTGTTAAAATAGCCAAGGCCATTATCAGCTCCACCAATCCGATGTTCTTACTTGAAAATAATCTAAAAATTAAAATCAATAAAAATAAATTAGCTAAATTTTGAGGCACGCTGTAGAAAAATAATGGCGATCCAATTAATAATACCCCCACCACACAAGGCAACACATACTTATCCCGCGGTAATATTTTTTTTAGAGATAAATAAATTATAGGGGGCAATAATATAGCCGACATTACAGGTAGTAGTAATTTATCTGTCCACTCAAGCGGTAAACTAAAAATTTTCACCAGCCACACAACCCAAACATATTGGCCGATATAGTATAATGGTTGGGGCAGAATATATCCCAGTTCAGCCAACTTTACCTCAGCCGCACGATGAACAAAACCGTCAAAACCAAAACCTATACGATAAACAATAACTGCCACACTCAAAGTCAGCAATAGGTGCAGACTAATTAAAACTAATTTAGCTAACACCTCATCCATTTTAATTTTTTCCTGTTTTTTATTTTTTGAAAATAAAATCATTAACAAGACTAATGTGCTTAAAATGTAGCATATAAAAAATGAGCTTGGTACCACCTCCCATGGGCTCAAAATTGCACTTGCAGTTTGGTTTTTTGCGATTAATAAGTAACTTATTAAGATAAGTATTAAATAAACTAAAGTTTTTCCGTTTAACAAATATCTAAAAGATAAATCTAATTTTTTTATATTAATTTTAAAATTGGACCTGATGCCAATTATCACAGACAAAAGCGAAATTATCACAAATACAGCCAGAGCAACTGCCATAGAAATAGCTATAGCATAAGATAAGACAACTAAAATCAATATCAATCCGCCGATAATTAATAACACAGAGCTGAGATAAGCATTAAAATGGTTTATTTTAGGTATAAATAAACTACTTATCAGCCGTGCACAAATACTCAGCCAAAAAACAAGCAAAATTAGACCAAAAATTGCCGATTTTAGGATAAAAATATTAAAAATGACTAAACATACCAAAATAACTAAAAAATAGTTAATATGGCGTAATTTAGAGCTGATAACATTGGATAACAATATCATAAGCTGTTATTTTGAAGCAGGCTTATTAAGCATTTATGTCAATCAACTATAGCTAAACTAAATAACCCCTCTTGGCTGTCTAAGGCACCTGTAAAGTAAATTTTACCATCAGATTCATTAAATACCACATTCTTTATATCAACTAAATTATCTTTTAAAATCAGGCTTAGTCTATTTTGGATAAAATTTTCTACCAGTTTAAGTTTGTCAGGAGTAGAGTAAAAAATATGAGTATTTGGTATGAACCAGTCGGCAGACGTTATACCTTGGCTGCTTCTGGTGATCAAAGCAAAATCATTAAACTTATCTGCCAAGGGTCTATATACCCATAACTCATTGCCGGTGCCATAAATCATTTCCATCATATTTCTGTCCCATTTAGCAAATTCAACCGAGCTGATTATTTTTTTTGTTTGGCTGGCACTCTGCCAGATTATTAAATTATTTTGCGAATCTTGTAAAATAATAATATCATCATTGGCAATTTTAAAATTATAACTCCTCCCATCTTGAAGTGTAGTTAGTTTTTGGTATTGTCTGCTGTTTAAATTGCCTTTATTTAAAAATAAATTATTTAACCCTTGTCTTTTAATAAAATAAATTTGATTATTTTGAGTTACATAGTTTAACAACTCAATCGGGTAATCCAAAGCTTGCTTAGTTTGAGTATTAAATCGGTGATATTTGCCATCAGCTATAAATTCAATAATTTTAGAATTAAATTTATCAACTTTTAAATTCTCCAATTTGCCGTCAGTTGTATTTAATAAATTCTTGACGTTTATCAAGTTATTTGTTTGGCGTGTATTAATTTTGTATACACCATCATCCGTTGTATAAACTATCAAACGTTCTCCAAAATCACTAAAATAAAAATCATTTACCAGTGAATTAATTTTATAAGTATTGAGCAACTTATCTTGATTTGACTCAAAGATATCTATACGAGAGCTATTTTTATTTGGATCATTGACTACCGCAGCTAATAAATTTGCATTATAATTGTAGGCGATTTCGTCGTATTGCCTTTCAGCCACCAGCTCTATATCTTGGTCTTTTTTAAAAAGTCTGATATATTGCAGTGAGCTTACCTTGTCCGGCAGAACTTTAACTTTTTTATGCCAACTAAAATAACCCTGCTTTTCAATTTTTAAATCATAACTATTGGGCAGTAAATCATCTATTTTAGTAGGCGTTTTCTCATCAACCAACTCTCCATTTAAGTATACTTCAACGTCCTTTGGTTTTGATTCAATAAAAATAATTCCTGTTTTCTGAAAGGAATTTTGTTTAAAATTATATTTGTACCCCAACGCCTCGAGATAAATCAACGGTAAAATTACCAAAAAGCAAAAAATAAAAAAACTATAAATAATTCGTCTGTGAGTAATCGTCATAAAAATAATTTAGAGCAGTATAAATATAAGCAAAATTAAAATTGTCATAATTTTATTAATCTGCTATGCTGACTATAGACTAACATATAGCAGTTTAAAATTCAATCATATATGTCAAAATTTATTATCCATGGTAACAAGAAATTAAACGGCAAAATTGTTCTAAATTCAGCCAAAAATTCTACCATTGCTTTGATTGTGGCAAGTTTAATCAATCGGGGAGTAACCCGCCTAAAAAATGTGCCTCAAATTGAAGAAGTCAATAGTTTGCTGTCTGTTTTAGAAAGCTTGGGTGTTAATATAGAAAAAAAATATAGGGAATTAATTATTAAACCGCCTAAAAAATTAAAGCTCAATAAATTGGACAAAGCCTCTGCTCAAAAAACTAGAATTATCATACTTGGCTTATCTGTTTTTGCAAGTTATCAAAAAAAATTCAATTTACCCCAAGCTAAGGGTTGCCGATTGGGTAGCCGTACAGTTATGCCACATTTATATGCTCTGGAAAAATTTGGTTATCACATATTAACCAGTCAGGATGCTTATGAAGTTAATTGCCGCAAACTTAAAAAAAATGAAGTAATTTTATATGAATCCGGCGATACGGTGACTGAAAATGCAATTCTTGCCGCAGCTCAAATTCCGGGCAAATCAACTATCAAATTTGCCTCGGGTAATTATATGGTTCAAGAATTGTGTTTTTTTCTTCAAAAATTAGGTATTAAAATTTCCGGCATAGGCCAAAGTTCACTTATAGTTGAAGGTAAGTCTAAAATAAATAAAGACATAGAATATTCTATTTCAGAAGACCCCATTGAGGGCATGCTTTTTTTATCTAGTGCCATTATAACGAATTCAAGTATTACCATTAAGCGCTGTCCTATTGATTTTTTAGCCCTGGAGTTACTTAAGCTTGAAAAAATGGGTTTTAATTATAAAATACTCAAAAGATATAAAGCTGAAAACAAAAAAACTGATTTGGTAGATATAAAAACAATGCCTTCAAAATTAAAAGCTTTGCACGAAAAAATCCACGCTCTGCCATACCCCGGCATTAATCAAGACAATCTTCCATTTTTTGCACCCATTGCCACACGTGCTAAGGGAGAGACCCTTATTCATGATTGGACCTATGAATACCGTGCTATCTATTTTTCAGAACTAAACAAATTAGGCGCCAGCATAAATTTTATTGACAACCATCGAGTTATTATTAAAGGCCCCAGCAAGCTTAAAGGTACAGAGATAATGGCCCCACCAGCACTTAGACCGGCAGCTATTATCTTAGTGGCTATGCTTGGCGCAATAGGCAAATCAACTTTAACCAATATTTATCATATCTTAAGAGGTTATGAAAATTTAGAAAAAAGGTTAAACCAACTTGGTGCTGATATAAAATTGATCAAGAATTAAAACAAGCAACCACTTATAGCAAAAAAGCCATCCTTATTTATAGGATGGCATTTTATTTAAAAATTAATTTTTATCTTTTGGTTGGCTAATTTTTTTAAATTTTCTACTTTAGCCACAGGGGGCAGTTTAATATAGCGCACTGTTTTGTATTCATGAGGATTACCGCCAATAACATAGTTATTGGCACTATTGGTTTTTATAAATGCCGGATTAAGTATTTTTAAAAGCATTGGACTAACACCAACATTTTGCGCCAAATCAAGAAATTCTATTTCTGCTTTATTTTTAAGCTCAATACGCACAATTTTTAAATCCGTCATGGGTTTGTAGCTGTAATCAATATACAAGCCATATTTTTTTTGGTTTTCGTAAATAATTTTAAAAGTAATAATCCAAAACAAATATAGGTTGTTTTCAGCATTAGTGTCAATAAACCAGGACTTTTTGACCCAGCTTTGTCTTTCAGCCGCTTTCATAAATCGGCTAAAGCCGGTATTGTATGCTCTTAAGGCCATTTCAATCGAGCCGGTTTTATTTTTAAGGTATTCAATATAGTCACAAAATGTTTTAGACATATACCAGATGTCGCGTCTCATATCAAACCATTTATTAACTTCAGCCCCGAATTCTACTGAAGTAAATTTTAAAAATTGATAAGGCCCGACAGCATTGGCGGTTGAGACGGCTTTTGGGTAGGCCATGCTTTCCGCCAAAATCACATACTTTAAATCAAGTGGCAGATTATTTTTTGCCAAACTGTCATCAATCGCAGCCTCATAAAAATGAAAGCGTTGGAAAGCAGATACCAAATCCCACTTGGCAACGTGCAATAGATACTGAAAAAGCGGATTAATAATTTGTGGCATTGGGTATGACTCCAGATTGATTTTATGATTTAGAAAATCAACTCGCGCCGGAAGTTTGTAATCTCCCAAAATATGTTGACGTAAAACAAAAAAAAGACTGTCCTGAGATTTAAGACGAGATTCAATATTTGTCAACTTATGGTTAGTATCAAGCATAAGCATGGTTTGTGTTTTTTTAACAGACCATAGCCACAAAGACACCACCATCATAAAAAAAATGATTAATACATATAGGCTCTTTTTAGCCATAAGATTTTTTTCATAAATGGATGGTTTCCATATACTAAAGCGCGTATAGGTAGAATGATATTTTTTTGACATTTTTTCCTCCTTAATATTTATTTTTAAATTATTTTATCTTAAAATTTAATAATTGTCAAAATTTTAGTAGTTAAAGCGGAGGAAATAGGGGAGAAGTATTAACCAATAAGCAAATGCGCAAGTAAAACATTTTTAATCTACCTTCAATCACAAAAATAAAAAATAAAAAATAATTATTTACTTTTTTATTTATTTTTTTAATCAAATAAAAAATAAATAAATCATTTATCTATCACAAAAAGTTATAAGATAATAGGGTAGCAGGAGAGTAGTGGAAAACTGGTTTTGACAAATAAATAGTGGCATATTATAATAATAATACCATGTCGCATAATATAGGTTAAACGTCAAAATATATGGAAAAAAGCACTCAACCAATTCAACAACATATCACACACTTCTTAGAATACCTTGAAGTTGATAAAGGGCTTACCTCTAAAAGCCAAGAAAATTATAGTATGTTTTTAAATAAATTCATACAATTTTTAGACAATAAAAACATATCAAACCTTAAACCACATGAACTAACCAGTCAGCATATATGGCAATATAAGCTTTTTTTAGCCCGCTCCAGGTCATCTAATACCGGGCAAACACTAAAAAAAACCACACAAAGATACTATCTTATAGCACTCAGAGGCCTGTTAAATTATTTTACCGATAAGGATATTGAATCACTTCCGTCAGATAAAATAAAACTTGGCAAAGATGTGGATGCCAAACAAAATATAAAATTTTTATCAATTGACCAAATTCGTAAATTATTAGAATCGCCTGATACAAGAAAAATCAAAGGGCTTAGGGACCGTGCCATATTGGAGACCCTCTTCTCTACCGGTCTTAGAGTAGCTGAATTAACGTCGCTTAACATAAGCCAACTAGATTTAAAACAAAACGAAATGGAACTTTCAATTACAGGTAAAGGCAATAAAACACGCACTGTCTATATTTCCAAGCGTGCTACGGATTGGATTAAGGCGTATCTTCAAAAACGCCAAGACAACTCCCCTGCCCTATTTATCAACTTACGCAAGCAAGTCAACATAGATGACGAACAGCGCCTAACAACCAGATCAATTGAGCGTGTTGTCAAGCATTATGTAAAATTGACCGGCTTACCCAGCTATACCAGCCCGCACACCCTAAGGCATTCTTATGCCACCGACCTACTCTCTCAAGGCGCAGACCTGCGTGCCATACAAGAGTTTTTAGGGCATTCATCTATTATCACTACCCAAGTCTATACGCACGTCACCAACAAACAACTCAAAGATATCCATAAAAAATATCATAGCGGCAATAAATTAGATCAAGAAAAATAGCGATCAGTGGATCGCTATTTAAATTTTAAACTTTTTAATTTTTTTTGCTCTTTTTGAATCCACTCTTGAATGACGGATAATTTAGATGGATGAAATTTTATCTCTCCATTTTCTTTTTGTAAAATTAATCCACCCTCACCATTTTCAATAGTTAATAAAACTTTTTCCACCTCATCTTTACTACATTTACAATAATACATATTCACATAACCGATTATTTCATCCTTAAACAAAACCTCTTTATTATGCCGTATAGCCAGGCAATCCAAAAGTGAATTCAATACATAAATTTTGAATTCTAACTCAGTTAAATAATGTCCTTCTAAGGTTATCATAACTCCTCCTGCATTTTTTATGATTTTATGAAATATTTACTTAATTCTTTATCTTTTTTTATTTTTTCTATATTTTTATTTACTTGTTTGTAAAACGCTGGAAAATGCTGTCTGGTAATCCATTTACCTCTATATCTTTGCCTATATGGCGGTTTTTGAATATGCGCGATTTCATGCGCCAATATTCTCAAAATTGAATTGGTTGATTTATTTTTTCTATGTCTGGGTGTATAAATATCAACAGTAATCAATTTTTTATTTAAATTAATATAAGCTAAATTATAATTATTTTTTAAATTTAACACCCCTCTCCCCTCTTTGTCAACCTTTCTTCTCATTATCCTAAAATCATATTCTTTTAATTTAAAAATATTTTTTAATTTTTTAAATATATATTCTATTTCTTTTTCATGAGACATATAGTCAAAATTAAATATAAAAAAATAAAAAATCAAACTTATTGATTTAAAATTTTTACCTATTGCTAAACTACTTAATGATAGCTGAGAACAGATCTAAATTGCCAAGCTTTAGGAGAGTTGTTTATTAGTTGTTTATTGATGATTGTCTTTACGGTAAATAATCCAAAGGATTAACTGGAATGCCGCCTTTTCTCACTTCTAAATGCAAATGGGGCCCGGTTGTTAACCTGCCGGCACCCGGCGTCCCCGGCATGCCACCAGTCGCGCCAATAATCTCACCTTGCGTGACAAATTGATCTGGTGCTACATAAACTTTACTCACATGGCCATAGACAGTAGCAAAACCATCATTATGGACTATCATAATATACGAATAACCGTATCTTCCACCATTTTTTACCTTGGCAACATACCCTGAATCTGCCGCTCTTAATGGGGTGCCTTGTGATGCTCTAATATCAATCGCGGGGTGCTCAAAAATATGCCTAAATGGATAATCAGGGTCATGAAATTGGGCTGTTACATAGCGAGAAGGTACTGGCCAGATAAACTGCACCTCACCCAATGCTTCCAGTTTTAATTTGTCATTGCCGGATAATTTCTGGCGTATTTTTTTTTCTAATGAAACTATCTCAGCATTAATTTGTGCTTGTTCAGCTTTCAATTCTTGCACTAAAGACTGGTACCGGGATTCTGATCGCCTAGTTTGAGTCAATAAATATTCCTTAGTGTATTGTTGGTCTTCTATACTCTCCTCTTGGCTGACTAATGAAATGTGTAGTTCATCCAATTCTTCTTTCTTTTGTGTTAACTCTTGTTGGCTTTGGTATAAATCTTTTTTTAAATTTTTAAGATTGATAAGATTGGTGTTGACTTGTGATTGTATTGCTTGAGTGGCTTGAATTTGGCTAAAAAAATCAGAAATAGATTCATTTAATAAAACAACTTCTAAATCATTTTTTTGATCAAATTGATACAGCTTGCGCAAAAATTTAGCCAATTTATTTTTTTTATCAGCAATTTCCTTTTCAGCTTGTTTTATTTCATTTTTAGTTTCTTGAATCTCTAAATTTACCTTTTCAATCTCCCCTTCAAGCAACTCTATTTCTGTGCGTTTTTTTTGAATTTGTTGCTCCAAAATATAAATCTGATTTTTTAAGCTACTGGCTTTAGATCTTTCTTTAGCTAAATTTTCCTCATAAATAGATATTTTTTCGCGCAAACTCTCAATTTCTTCTTGTTTATTTTTAATCTCACTTGATAATTCTTTGACATTTTTATCGCTATTTAACTGAGCAATACCAAACTTAGGCATATAAAAAATTCCTGCCATCAAAACAAAAATAATAACAAATATTGCAAAAATATACTGTTTAGATATTTTCATATTACAACATCTTAGTTTAATATATATTATATCATATTTTAGCTAAATAAAAAACACCTTTTTGATGTTATCTCCAAGGTGTCACTTATTTTATTTAGAATTCAACAATGTCAGGCTCCAACTTGATTTTTTTTGATTAAATAAAAAATTTTCTAATTTTTTAATTTCATTTAATGGGCTAACAAACACAAAATTCTGCCCGGCCTCATCAATTGGTCCCATTTTAAATTCAAAGCCGTCACATATTTTTAAATTTTTTATGATAGCTATAAATTCTATAAACTCACATATATCCACAGCTTGGCCAAGAACCTTAACTAACAGATGGGCCATTTTCTCACTCCTTTTTTATGAATTATATGACTTTAACAAATTTTAAATTAAAAATCAAGATATTTTTTATTTTTCAATTCATCAGGTAAATAAATTTGCTTTTCTTGGTAGTTATGGTCAGGACTATATTTGTAATCCTTACCATAACCCATTTGCTTCATCAATTTAGTTGGCGCGTTACGCAAATGAAAAGGCACTGCTAAGTTACCATATTTTTCAACATCCTTCAAAGCGTTTTTGTATGCCTTGTAGAGTTGGTTTGATTTTTTGCTTTTAGCCATATAGACCACCGCTTGTGCTAAATTTAGCTCCGCTTCAGGTAAACCAACAAAATATACAGCATTATAAGCGGCAATTGCTTGCTCTAAAGCACGCGAGTTGGCTAACCCAATATCTTCACTGGCAAACCTAATTAAGCGTCTGGCAATATAGAGCGGCTCTTCACCGCCTGATAACATCCGCGCCAACCAATATAAGGCCGCATTAGCATCGCTCCCCCGCATTGATTTATGCAAAGCTGAAATAATATTATAATGTTCTTCACCGTCCTTATCATATAATAAATGTGATTTCTGCATTGCTTCTTTGATTGTTGTTAAAGTAATTTTTTTACCTCGCGCAATATTAACAGCATACTCCAACGCATTTAAAGCAACCCTGGCATCGCCATTAGCTAATTCTGCCAATTTCTCAAGCACCTTATTCTCAATATCTAAATTCAATTCACCTAGTCCCCTATCCTTATCTTGTATAACCAATTTTAAAATTTTATAAATTTGTTTGTTGTCCAATTTATTTAAAACAAAAACACGCGCCCGAGAAAGTAGTGCTCCAACGACTTCAAAACTCGGGTTCATAGTTGTCGCTCCGATAAGTGTAACTGTCCCTTTTTCAATATGCGGCAAGAGCGCATCTTGTTGAGCTTTGTTCCAGCGATGAATTTCATCAATAAATAAAATAGTTTTTTGTCCCAAACGCGCTAATTCTGAAGCCCCCTTGATAATTTCAAGCAGTTCTTTTTTACCGCTATTGACAGCACTTAGTTGGACAAATTCTGCCTTGGTTTGTTTGGATATAATATGCGCCAGTGTGGTTTTGCCACTACCCGGCGGTCCCCACAAAACCATAGAAGGCACTTGGTCTGATTCTATAGCATGCCTCAGCATTTTACTTGGCCCAACAATATGGGATTGGCCTAAAAACCCTTCCAAATCGGTAGGTCTAACCCTGTCAGCTAATGGCCTGTATTCATTTTTCATATAAATTCTTCAACTATATAAAATATTCCAACATTCTTAAGAATGTTGGAATGTTAAAATATCCGTATTAATATAAACCCATAAATAAAAATATAAAATGAAAAACGTTTTTATTTATCTTGGCCTTTGTTTATGTTTATATTTAAATTAATTATAATTAAAGAAATTACTAAAGATAAAAAAAACCAGTACAGTAAACTACGCCAATAAAAGGATAAAACAGCTGGATAATAATCAAGCCCGTAATCTTTTATGGCAGCATAATTTGCAAATTTAAAAAATTTTCCTAAGTGTATTCTGACCGTTGTTGGGACAAAGTTAGTCATCCAATTCCAATTAATAATGGTTAATCTTTCTGTTTCAGCTCTACATGGTCCCGGATGACCACATTCGTAAAGAAATCTTTTTTCTTGTTCCACATATTTTTTTGCAAGAGGACCATAAAGAAAGATATTTACCTTTGGTTTATATAAAGTTGATCCGTGGATGTGATCCACAGACGGTAATTTTTTATATTCAACATAATTTATTTTCCAAAAAGAGCCTAAAACAACCAAAAATAAAACACTAACAAAAAAAGACAATAAAAATTTTTTAGTTCTACGCATACTAACTCATTAGTAAATCCCTGTGGAAATCATCAAATATTTAATTCTATAAACAATCTTTAGCTTTAATTAAATCCATCATACCAGGTTCAGCGCCCTGTTCAATCTCTTTTATTCTATCATCGCCTAATTTTTGGCTAAGACACTCCTCCATTTGTGGAGTTATTTCAGTTGGCAACTTGGCAGGGTCAATACCCACAGTCTCTAAAGTCTTTTCTTGTTCATCAGTCAAATAAGGATGCTTATCTATATTTTCCCCGGTGCTATTTATGTTTGTCTGTTCATCAGAGCCGAATTTGTCTATTAGGGGCTTAAAATTAAGATACAAATAAAAACCCGTACCTATTATCGCCAATAACAAAACTATCACAATAATCAATAAAATTTTAATAACTTTACTGCCCCTTTGATTTGGCATTTGCATAAAATTAATCTTTATTTTTAACTTTTCTTTTAATTCTATTAGCCACTTTAGTCTTCTTTTTGCTATGTTTTATTCTGGCTCGTTTGGCACTATTGGCTCCCATAAAACAAAAATTACTTAATAATTGTATTATAACACCCTATCAAAAACTAAACAAACTAAAATTATTGCAAGTTTAATTCACTATAATCTGGCACGGGATGAGGGAATTGAACCCCCGACTACGGATTTGGAGTCCGTCGTTATACCACTTAACTAATCCCGCTTCAAACGTATATTTTAAAACGCCAAAATGGCGCCTTTTCTTAAAGGTATATAAACTTAAATTATATTTAAGTTTATTTTAACCAAGGTTTATCAGGGTGTTGGTTCTTGATATATTCATATCTATCAATCCTCTCACCGCTGGACTCATTAAACAAAGGTGTTCCGCCAGCATACATGGTATCCTTTGGATCACCGTATTTGTTTAAATTATTGGCATTAATCCAGCGATCAATCAATATCTCTTCACTCAACTGACTTTTTTGTTGATCATCGTTGCTATTTGAGATATTTCTCCAAAGGATTTTTGGATTAACATACTCTCGCACATTTTGCTCTTGTGGCCAAACAGCTATAATCATAGCCACCACCACAAAAGCCAAGACAATCACAATTGCCCAATATGATACACCTTTTTGATTTGTAAATTTCATAGATTATTTAGTTTCTTTATGAGCTGTATGTTTTTTACACCATTTACAATATTTGTTTAATTCCAACCTTTCTTTATGAATTTTTTTATTTTTGTGGGTAAAATAATTTACTCTTTTACATTCTCCACATTCTAATTTTATCATTTTTTCTTTATTTTTCAAAGCCATAAAAATATTAGTTAATAAATAATAACTGGAGCCGACTGTCGGACTCGAACCGACGACCTACGGTTTACAAAACCGTTGCTCTACCAGCTGAGCTAAGTCGGCATTAAACCAGAATAATTATATTTTTTTAAAAGGTTTATCCCCCAAGGGGGATATCCCTTTGGGACACAAAACCGTTCTCCTTGCCTGCCGTTAGACAGGTACCAACTGCCTGCCCCGCACCAAACCTATGAGTTCACTTGACTGCTACTAAACTAAAGCCGTAGACGCTTCCAAGGTATATATAAATTCTAAGTAGATACGTGTTTGGGTTTGGGTGCTGGGGAGCTAAGTCGGCATTAAACCAGTATAACATTATAAAATATAACAAAAAATCATCCAGCAATTTTGCTGTTAAGATAAAATAACTTTAACACAATATCTATCAAAACGCAAGTAAAATTTGACAATATTTTCAAATATGTTAAAAAGTAAATTCAACCCAAAATTTAAAAGGAGGTCCAATATTATGCCAACAAAAAAAATTATAAACGGACGCGGAAGGCCACAGGAAGTTTATATTTCCTTAGTTTGTGATTACTTTGGTGAAGGGGGTCACGCTAAAAACCACCCTCACGCCAATAAATGTCCATTCCCCAAACAATGCAACTGCGCTTGCCATGGGCCGAGAACAAATCAAAATAAAAAAAAGAAAAACAAACAATAACCCCAAATTTGGGGTTTTTTTATTAAACTGCTATTTTATTTTTTGCTTATTTTTTGACTTATTATTAAATTTACTTTTTAAACTTTGACGATATTTAAAATGTGACGGAGTTCTATAAGCCGGCTTACCCTTTTTACCGCCAAGTTTGGAGTATTTTTTCATAATTCATAACTAAGTTAAATATTGCAATACCCCATAAACCAAAAAAGCAGGCCACACAAGCGCTTTTAAAAAACCAACTACCCCTATCCAAAAAGTAGTTGCAGTTGAAATATAATAAATTGCCGCGCCTATGAAACCCAATCCATAAACGACATTTGATGAATGGCATTGATTATTATGACTCATATAAATTTAAATCAATTAGTTACTTGGTAATATTTATTTGTATTATTCAATCCGCTTGACCAATCTCCGGTTCCCTCAAAAATTCCATCTCCCCCACCCGGTGTTGGTTGATTATATGGTAAATTTATTTCAGTTTCACTCTCGGCTAAATTGGCATAAATAACTATATCATTATCATTTATAATATAGTCAAAACCAGTTTCTCCATCTGGGGCATTTGGGTCTTGTGGCCTTTGTCCAAACAACTGATTGCCTGTTTCGCCTTCAATTTCATCAAATAATACATTTAGATCGCCTTCTTCAGGAAGATTTTGGGTAAAGTTAGCTATGCCACTACCAGCCGCTTTTAGGAATTGGCCCATACGGTCCAGTTCAGCCCTGCGCAAATCATCCCCGGAACGCGTCCTTGCACCGCCCAAAGACAAGTAAACAACGGTTGCCAAGATAGCTAAAATTCCAATAACTACCAATATTTCCATTAAAGTAAAGCCGTATTTTGATGAGTTTAATTTCATATTTATATCATAACATATAAGTGAGCGTTTTTCTTATTATCATTCAACTACAACTCAGCTTCAAGTTCTTGTTTTAGTGCTTCTTTCTGTTTTAGTCCAACAAATTCTTTAACTACCTGGCCATCCTTAAATAATTTCATATTAGGAATACTCATAATTTGATACTTGGCAGCTAATGGCTGATTTTCAGCATCTTCGGTGTTTAATTTTACTATCTTTACTTTATCCGACAAATCACCGGCTAACTCATCTAAAATTGGACCCATCATTAAACACGGCTGACACCAAGGAGCCCAAAAATCAACCAAAACGGGTTTGTCAGATTGTAGGACCTCTTTTTCAAAGTTGTCCTTGTTAATATCTACTGCTTTTGACATATTTACCAAATTTGGCTTATTCATCGCTATATAAAGACGCAAACAAGCCATTAATGAATAATAATATTATTTACTTTTACAAATTTGTTTGACAACCTCGTTAATTTCTTTTTGTTTTCGCTTAGCTATGTAATTTTTCAGATTTTTATTCAACACATCATTAAAAACCGCTGACAAAGCGCTTTGCGCAGCTTGAAATTGCACAATCAAATCCCCGCAGTCAGCCCCACTTTCAACCATATTTGACAAAGCTTTTACTTGACCTGCTACTCTATTTAGTTTTGCAGTCTCTTTTTTCATACTATTTCAAGTATACCCCCTATGGGTATATTTGTCAAATTTAAAAAATTCATTATTAAAAAATCACCACCTGAGTGATGATTTTACTTTGACTGTTTATTCAGCATAAATTGCACGCAAAAAAAGAAATTGATAATCCTATAAATTACAGCTAAAACATACGGCTTCGTGCAATATATAGAGCTCGCTCTGCTACTGGGACAAAATCGCACCATAAAATGTTATAATTCCTTTTTTTCATTTTTTATATGCAGAAATACTCTGTGAAAATGGTCTTTTTCATTTTTATCTGTATGGTAAATATCAACCACACAACCGTCAGGTAGCTCTATATCTGATTGCATAAGTTGGTACCCAGCATCTTCATGTGGCGGCCTATATTCAGTCACCACGTCATTA
The DNA here is from genome assembly GCA_964628705.1 of uncultured Gammaproteobacteria bacterium. Taxonomy (GTDB): domain Bacteria; phylum Patescibacteriota; class Patescibacteriia; order UBA2196; family GWA2-42-15; genus CAZVLW01. The sequence continues at coordinate 295 of CAZVLW010000007.1, read as the reverse complement.
AAAAATGGTAGTTGTATGTCCGTTTTTTCGATTTGTTTTTTCCAATAATCACTAGTTTTAAACAGCTCGCCATTTTTATCATAAATATTATTTTTTTCTAAATTATTCATTCATTTATTTATTTATAATAGTAAATATTTAATCAACATTTTTTCAATACGCCACCCCACTGGCGCATTGAGCTATTTTAAATGATATTTGACAGCATGGCCAGCTTCCCCTTCTTGCTTTACCCTTCCTTCTGCTTCCAATTCGTCTAAATAGCGCACTGTTGTGCGACTGGATACACCCAATT
>CAZVLW010000006.1:0-20948 GCA_964628705.1 uncultured Gammaproteobacteria bacterium | reverse complement strand
CGGGACGGCTGGAAATTGATTTCAAAAAACCCTTTGCCCTGCTCGCAAAACTGCCCGCCGAAGCCCGAGCCGAAGGCGAGGGCGAGGCGGTTTCCGCTTCAAATTCAATATGGTGGACCCGAGGAGACTCGAACTCCTGACCTCCTGCTTGCAAAGCAGATGCTCTACCAACTGAGCTACGGGCCCCTATTTATGGGTGGCTAATATTAAAATCCAGAGTTGCCCATTAAGGGTGAAAATATAGAAATTAAGATTATGTCCATAAGTCCACTTATTACTAATAGCGCTCCAACTATAAAAAGTATGCCAATTAATTTCCACATTAATCTAGTGCCTCCTTCAGTGCCCAAGTGTTTTTCAGCCCAGTCAACATAACCAAAATTATTGACTATGGAATTACTATATTTAACTAATAAAAAACCAACAATAATAGCTAATAAACTAAATATATATTTCATAGAGCATGGTTGTAGTTGATAATAGGTATAACAATGGTGGGCAGTGAGGGACTTGAACCCCCGGCCTCCTCGGTGTAAACGAGATGCTCTACCAGCTGAGCTAACTGCCCGTAAATTTACCGCCTAGGGGAATCGAACCCCTGTTACCAGGATGAAAACCTGGCGTCCTAACCACTAGACGAAGGCGGCATAAATATCATAAATAAAAAAATATGCAAATATTTATTTATTGTTTTTACTTAAAAAACCCCTATTTTAGAAGGGGTAAGTATAAAACAAGGATAGCATATTTTTTATTATTTGGCAAGCTGTGTTTATTTTGTTAAAGTTTAAACAGTAAGCAATATATATGAAGATATTGGCTATTGAAACATCATGTGACGAAACCGCAGTAGCCGTGCTTGAAATTAAGCAGGGGTATTTAAAGGTGATTTCAAATGTAGTGGCAAGTTCGGTTAAATTACAAGCAAAGTATGGTGGCATTGTGCCAGAAGTTGCCGCGCGTAAGCAGGTAGAGTATATTATCCCAGTAGTTGAAAAAGCGACTGCTGAAATTAGTTTGAAATCAATAGACTATATTGCAGTCACTGTGGGACCCGGGTTGATTACTAGTTTGAGAGTTGGGGTGCAAGCCGCTAAAGCATTAGCTTATAGCTTAAATAAATCATTAGTAGCAATTAACCATATGGAAGGCCATATTTATTCTGCTTTGTTTACCAAACAAGGTATAAATAGAAAATTAAGCAACCAAAATAAAAAAGATAAGAAGTTTTGGAATATCAAGGGGATTAATTTTCCCGCATTAGCACTGTTGGTTTCAGGTGGTCACACCCAGTTGGTTTTAGTTAAAGATTATTTAGCATATAAAGTAATCGGTGAAACTAAAGACGATGCCGTGGGGGAGGCTTTTGACAAGGTGGCTAAAATTTTAAATTTAGGATATCCCGGGGGGCCAATTATTGCCAAGCGAGCTTCACAAGGCAATCAGCAAGCAATAGAGATGCCCAGGCCAATGTTAAATAGTCAGGATTATAATTTTTCCTTTTCTGGTATTAAAACATCAGTTTTATATAGAGTAAAAAAGCAACAGAATTTATTAAAAAATAAAATACATATTAACAATATGTGCGCCAGTTTTGAAAAGGCATGCGTGGATGTGTTGGTGGCAAAAACAATGCGGGCTGTAGCAGATTTCAAGATTAAAACTGTTTTGTTGGGCGGTGGAGTGGCGGCTAATAAAAATTTGAGAGATAGTTTATCCAAGGCGATTGATAAATATCATCATCAAAATAATAAAAAAATAGAGTTATTGTTGCCGGAGATAAGCTTAACTGGCGATAATGCTCTAATGATTGCTTTGGCCGCTTATTGGAGAATTAAAAATAATAAAGCCAAACACTTTAAAAAAATAGATGTAAAAGTGAATATAGAATTATAGGAAATTAAAATTTAGATATTAAAATCGCCAATGGGCGGTTTTTTAAATAAATTATGTAATAATTTGATGACTTATATTTTATCTCTTAATTTAAGGTCATAGATAATACTTTCTATTTTTTTAAGATTGTTGCCAATGGCTTCTAATTTGGTTCTTACGGAGTTGTTTCTGGTGATGGTAATAGGGATAATAAGTTCGTATATTTTAGAAACATAGATGTGTATCTGTTCGGCTTGATTTTCATTTTTGCGAGCCATACGGACCAGTTCTCCAGTTAGATCGGACAACCCCCCTAGAAAGACTTCAGGGGTAATTTTTAATGATTTAGCACTTGGCATAGGTTGGTTTTTGATATATTTATATAAGAGTATAGCTTCTATATATTCTTCTAATCCGTCATTAATCGAGTTAAAGCTGTATAGATAAGGGTATTGTTTGAATTTGTTTTGAATTTGATTAAATATTTTGTGCATTTCTTTTAGATTTTTTTCAGCTGCAGAGATGCTGTCCTTAATCAGAAAACCAATGGTGGTTTTAGAAAGAACCCTTAATTTATCGGATAGATTAAGTGCATGGCTCCTTTCTTTATTGATACGTTCATACATTTTATGTGGAATTTTTGGAAGTTTGGGCATATGTGATTGATTAAATTGAAATAAAATTAAAAAAAGATAATAGCTTGATAAGCGGTTTTATATGTAGTGGTTATTTTAAAAATGGTGGGTCCGACTGGATTCGAACCAGTGACCTCTTGCGTGTCGAGCAAGCGCTCTAACCAACTGAGCTACGGACCCTTGCATTGGTAGGCCAGGGTGGACTTGAACCACCGACCCCCACGTTATAAGCGTGGTGCTCTAACCGCTGAGCTACTGGCCCTAGGTATTATTTAAATTATATCAAATATTGACTAATTTTCAATTAAATTAAACCCTGTGCAGCCTTTGCCTAATTTTGTTGATAACTTGATTTTCAGCTTCAATAAGGCGGTTGGTTTTGAGGATAAAGGAGGCAGTATTTTGACTACCTTGGCCCTCAAAAGGAAGAGTAAGCTCAAGTGCGTTGTGGTTTTGGCTGGTGTGGAGTTCGCCAACTATATTGCCTTGTGGTGACTCATATAGCAAGACGATTATTTCAATTTGTGGTGAGTTGTTGATGAGTTCGTCTACAATGCCTGATAATTGATGGGCTTGAGCGCCTGATTTATTAAAATCCGTTTGGCTAATCATAGACCAAGCAAGTTTGTAGTGAGTATCTTGTTTAAGCCGTGCCAATGCTCTGCCCCATAAATTAAGGGTGGGTAGATTCTTGTGGCTATTTAGGTTGTTGATTATAGATTGTCTTTCTGCGCCCTGTTTAATTAAATCAGCCGCGTGTTTTAAAGTTTGAGGATTAATGTTGGAATTACGGAAGGTGTTAGTTTTAATAATTAGGCCAGTTAGCAGTGCGGTAGCAATAGGTGGATCTATAAAGGATGTATTATAATATTCAATTAATTTATAAATTATTTCAGACGTGGAGGCAAAATTAATGTTGATATAATTTATTTGTCCGTAGTTTTCATTAGCTGAAGAGTTGTCAATATTAATAATAGGCACATGATAGAAAAGTTGAGTATGATTGTAATAAATATCACCAAGTGAATCTAAGTCAGGCGATGAAAGTATAATTATGAGATCGTATTTAAAGTCACTTGGGCTAATAGATATTTGGCTATGATTAAATTCACCCTTTTTAGGAGAAAGATATATCTTTAAGTGGTCATCTTTTATATCATAATTAAATTCCCCCAAATTGTTATTTTGTAGAGGTATATTGATAATGGTTTTTTTAAGAGAGCCGAAGCCACTTTTAATTTTGTTTGTTTGATTTAAAAAGTTTAATTTATTTTTGATATTTTCAGCCACTACGATATCTGCTGGTTTGTTAATTTTTTTTAAAAATAATTTTAAAGAGACTGCAGCAGCTAAGCCGTCGCCTTTATCAAGAGAAGATGTGCTTATTAGGATATGCTCAGCTTCTTCTATTTGTTTTAAGCATTGTTTGTTCAGATCAAGAGACATAAGATATGATTGAATATTAAATTAATATATACGAGTCTAGGTTGAATGTCAAGAGTAAGTTTTAATAAGTATTTATATAAATGTGTTTGTTAAAGGGATTTGACTTTTGGGCTATTTTAAGCTATGATTAGAATAATTATAAAGCTATAAATAGCTCTGATTTTGTTTATGAATGTGACCGAGTTAGCCAGACGTGTGAGGCTGAGTCCCCAAGAGCTTCGTGAGATTATGCCGAAGCTCGGTTTTGATATTGGTGAGAAGGCTATCAAGGTAGATCCTAAGACGGCTCAGGCGGTTTTGGAAAAATTATCTAATCCGAAGATTAGAAAACAGTATTTATCTCAACCCAAACAGAGTAAAACTATTATTAGAGAAGGTGAAGGCGAAGAGGCTAAAAAAGAAAGTCGTGATATTCAGATTCCAGAATCCATTGTGGTTAAGGAGCTGGCTAAAAGGATGAATATTGAGGTGACTAAATTAATTATGGAGTTGATGAAAAACGGAGTTATGGCATCTTTAAACCAAGAAATTGACTTTGAGACAGCCAGTATTATAGTTGAAGATATGGGATACCGCGCTGTTAAAAGTGATGAGACACAAAAAATTGTCAGAAATGTTGATTATGAAAAAATTATTGATATTAATTATGATAAGGCAACTCCCAGGCCTCCAATTATAGTGGTTATGGGCCATGTGGATCACGGTAAGACGAAATTGTTAGATGTTATTCGAGAAACTGGAGTAGCAGAATCTGAAGCTGGAGGCATCACCCAACACATTGGTGCTTATCAAGCTGAAAAAGACGGCAGGTTTTTAACTTTTATTGATACACCTGGCCACGAGGCCTTTTCAGCCATGCGTTCACGTGGGGCAAATGTGGCAGATATTGCTATTTTATTAGTGGCGGCTGATGACAGCGTCCAACCACAAACAATTGAGGCGGTATCTCATATACGTCAAGCTGGATTGCCCTTTATGGTGGCGATTAATAAAATTGACAAAACTGACGCAAACATAGACAAGGTAAAGAGTGATTTAGCTAATATGGGGTTGACTCCCGAGGAGTGGGGTGGGACAACCATTTGTGTTGAGATTTCTGCTAAGAAAAAAATAAAAATAGATGAGCTGTTAGAAACTTTGTTTTTAGTTTATGATATGCACAAAGAAGAAATTGTAGCTAATCAAGACAGACCAGCGACGGGTATTATTATTGAGGCCCATGTTGACAAAGGGGAAGGGCCCGTGGCTACAGTATTGATTCATAATGGAATTTTAAATAAAGGTGATTGGGTTAAAATTGGCGGAGTGCTGGGTAAAATTAGAACTATGCGAGACTGGAAGGGTTGTGGAGTTAATCGCGCAATGCCATCCATGCCAGTGAGGGTTTTAGGATTAAAAGACGTGCCTTTGGTGGGTGATATTTTACAAGTAGTGCAAGACAAAAAAGAGATTAGAAGGCTTACTAAGCAAAAAAAGAGTTCAGCTTTAGCTATTATAGATAAAAAAGATATTAAAAAGGACGAAGAAGATGTAAAGCCAAAATTGAATTTAATAATTAAGTCAGATGTACTTGGTTCAACTGAGGCAATTTTAGAATCACTCGAAAACATTGACCAAAGTGAAGTGCAAATTAATGTTATTAGAAAGGGTTTAGGAAATATTACCGAAAAAGATGTTGAAAATGCGATTAGTTTGAGGGCTTATTTAGTTGGTTTTAATGTTAAAGCTAGTGCGGAAGCAAAGCGTATCGCGACCAATTGTGATTATGAGATTAAGCTTTTTAATATTATCTATGATTTGATTGATTTTGTTCAAGATAAAATGAAAGGATTAAAGAAAAAGAAGGAGGTTTATAAGTTTGTTGGAAGACTAAAGATTTTGAAGGTGTTTAGAGAGGGTGACAATTGGCAAATTGTTGGTGGTGAGGTGATTAAAGGAAGTGTTAAACCAGGATTGTATAGTCAAATTATGAGAAACAATAAACAGTTGGACGAAGCAGAAATAACTGATTTAGAGGCAGGTAAAGAAAAGGTGGCAGAAGTGGTACAAGGACAAGAATGCGGTTTAAAACTACAAGGTACCACACAAGCCAAAGATGGAGATATAGTTGAAGTATATAAAACTCAAGAGGTATAATATGGTCTATAGGAATAGGATTAAAAGCGTGCTGGCCAAAGCTATAGCTCAAGTATTAAATAAAATTGAATTTGAAGATAGTTTGGTAACTTTAAAGGACATTGAACTTAGCGGGGATGAAAGATTATTAAGGGTATATATTATAGTTAGGCCAGATAAAAATAAACAGCAAGTTATTAAAAAACTTTATAGAATAAAAAGAGAAATAAGGCAGGATTTAGCTGGTATGGTAGCCTTAAAAAAGGTACCAAAGTTAAGTTTTTATACAAAAGAGAGTGTGGATGATGAGCAAGATATTTATTTTTCTGAATTGGAGAAGAGATTTAAGGAGATTCAAAGTGGATAGATATTTAAATCAGAAAGTTGACATTTAACTTTGGAATTGGTAGTATAGTTTGATATGCAAAAAGAAAATTATACTTCTATAGATAAAAACCAAGTCAGTCAATTTTATCAGAAATTAAAACAAGCAAAAAATATATTATTGGTTACTCATAGAAATCCGGATGCGGATGCTATTGGCTCTTTAAGTGTTATGATTTATTTAGTCAGAGTATTGAAAAGAGAAGCTACGGCTTTTTGTTTTGATAGCTTGTCTAAGAGTTTAGAGTATTTAAAATATAGCAGTCATATTATTAATGACAAGGGTATTTTAGGAAAGAATTATGATTTAGTAGTGATTATGGATTGTGGAGATTTAAAGTATAGTGGGATACAAGATGAGTTATTTTTTTTATCACATTCAGGGGTGGAGATAGTGAACATAGACCATCATCAATTTAATCAAGCGGGAGATGTTAATATTGTTGACAGCTCAGCCCCATCTACCACCTTGATTTTATACGATGTGTTGAATTGGTTGAGGTTAGATATTAGCTCCGATATAGCAACCTCTCTTTTAGCTGGACTTTTGGCGGATACTTCAAATTTTGCTAATAGCAGTACCAATATAGGAGCTATAGAAGCTGCCGAAAGTTTATTAAAAAAAGGAGCTAACTTAAATAAATTGAATAAATATTTTTATCAAGTGGAGAATAGTAATGAATGGTTGACGATATGGTCCAAGGTATTATCAAGAGTGAAAAAAAATGATAAACTAAATATAGTATACAGTGTTATTTTATATGATGAGTTGGTGCATATTAAAAGTAATGTTTTGGAAGGGGTAAGTAATTTTTTTAATTATATGCAGGACGCGGATGTGGTGATGGTTATTAAGGAAATTAGATTAGGGGAGATAAAATTTAGTTTAAGGTCGCCAACTGGCAGGGTGGATGTTTCTAAATTAGCTAAATTTTTTGGTGGAGGTGGGCATAAAAAAGCAGCTGGGTTTTTAGTTTATGGCAGTCTGGAAAAAGAGGGTGAGGGTTGGAAAATTATTTAGCTAAATTAATTAATAAGGTATTTATGTTTTTAATTCCAACAGTTATTGAAAAAAGCCAAATGGGAGAACGTGCTTATGATATTTATTCACGTTTATTAAAAGAGAGAATTGTTTTTTTAGGATCCCAAGTAGATGACAATTTGGCAAATACCATTATTGCACAGTTGTTGTTTTTGGAATCACAAAATAAAAATGAGGATATTAAGCTGTATATAAATTCACCAGGTGGTTCGGTTACTTCAGGTATGGCAATTTATGATACCATGCAATATGTTAAGTCAGATGTTTCTACGATCTGTCTTGGTATGGCGGGCAGTATGAGCGCGGTTTTATTGGCGGCCGGCACAAAAGGTAAGCGATTTGCTTTACCCAACTCCGAGATTATGTTACACCAAATTATGGGAGGCGTTGAGGGTCAGGCAAGTGATATTAAAATTAGAGCTGAAAGAATTTTAAAAATTAAAGATAAATTGAATAAAATTTTAGTCAAGCATACTGGACAAAATTTAAAAAAAATTGAAAAGGATACAGACAGGGATTATTTTATGTCTACAGATGAAGCTTTGAAATATGGTGTGATTGATAAAGTTATAAAAAAATAACACACTTAGGTTTAGAAGGTTTTTGTGTAAATTGAATTGTTTTTGAGTTAATACAATTAATTAAAATTGATTTATGTCAGTTCCCAAAAAAAGACAAACAAGCTCAAGAAGAAATATTAGGCGCGCTAAGTTAAAAGTTGAACCGCGTGCTTTAGTGAGTTGTGCTAAGTGCAAAAAGCGCATACCGGCACATAAAGCGTGTCCACACTGCGGTAGTTATAAGGGAAAGGAAGTTATGAAAGTCAGAGTGCCTAAAAATTTAAGAGGCAAAAAGAGTCAAAAAGAAGATAAATAATATTGTAAATTCAAGTTAAGTTTAAATTTATGTCTAACAGACATGTGGCTCGTGTAGTAGCTATGCAAATATTATTTGAATGGGATTTTAACCACAAAAGTGTTAAAATCCAGGAAATTATTGAAAGGCAAATCAATGAATTTGTGCCCGGTTTGGGTGAGGACCAAAATTTTATTGAAAATTTAGTTAGAGGGGTGACTAAAAATATAGATAAGATTGATGAAAAGATTGAGAAGTATGCCCCAGAGTGGCCGATAGATAAGATTACTATTATAGATAGAAATATTTTGAGAATTGGTATATATGAGTTGGTGTTTGGGAAACAAGTACCTCCTAAAGTAGCTATTAATGAAGCTATTGAGATAGCTAAAAAATATGGAGGAGATTCATCGGGCAGGTTTATCAATGGTGTTTTGGGGGCAATTTTTAGAGATATTGAAGGTGGCGATGATGTTATTACCCCAGATAAAGTAAAAAAAGAATTAAACCAACAAGACAAAAAATAGTTAATTATAAATTGAGTGAAGTATGAGGCAGGTAATATAATGGAGTTTGTTAGTTTTTTGAGACAAATAAATTCCATTGTTTTACGTCCCAACACTTCCAAGTTTGAGTTATGAAGAATTCAGAAAATTTAGAGAATAAAATTAATATTCATTTCAATGATAAGAAATTATTAAAGGAGGCCTTAGTTCATCGTTCTTATATAAACGAACACCCCTCTTCTGATGTGGGGCACAATGAGCGCTTAGAATTTTTGGGTGATGCAGTTTTGGAATTAATTGTGACAGAGTATTTATTTTTGAATTATGATAATCCTGAAGGTGAGCTGACAAATTGGCGCGCTTCATTGGTTAATTCTAAAATGTTAGCAGAGGTAGCTGATGAGTTTTCACTTTATAATTATTTATTTTTATCTAGAGGAGAGGCAAAGGATAAAAATGAAAAAGCACGCAATTATATTTTAGCTAATGCTATGGAGGCCTTAATTGGTGCTGTATATTTGGATCAAGGCTGGGAAGTGGCTAAGAAATTTATTTTAGATAATATTGTAGTTAAGTTACCTTATATATTAGAGAATAAGCTTTATTTAGATGCCAAGTCTCATTTTCAGGAATTAGCTCAAGAAAAGATGGGTATTACTCCCAATTATCAAGTTTTGGATGAGTCGGGCCCTGATCATAACAAAAAGTTTGTAATTGGAGTTTATGTAGGTTCAGAGTTGGTAGCCCAAGGAGAAGGAACCTCCAAGCAAGAATCTCAAACAGAAGCGGCTAGAAATGCTATTAAGGTTAAGGGGTGGAGTCTAATTTGACCGACTTGATTTTTTATGCTATAATGAAATCAGCAAAATAAAAAAGCTATCAAATATAGATAGTTTTTTTATTTGACTAAATTGATATAGAGGCAGAACGAATTATTGAGGGAATTGTTTAATTAGGTGAGGCGGAGGTTCTGCGTAAAATCATAAGATATCAATTTTATATATAGGTTAATTAGTTCTTTGAAAAAGATCAAAATAAAAACAAAAACAAAAAAACCCGAATTAAGGGTTTTTTTCTTTACAAGCTCGTATTTGTCTGGTAATATATTTGTATAAATTGTTAGCGGGCGTCGTATAATGGTTATTATACATCCTTGCCAAGGATGAGATGGCGGTTCAATTCCGCTCGCCCGCTCCAGACTAAAACCTCGGAACATTCCTTCCGAGGTTTTAGTCTGTTTGCGAATCTATCTCAATTGTTTTATATCTACATTTTTGACCTTGGCTGATACGGATGTGGGACTTGGGTATTTTAAATTTGGCAGACAATAATTGGATTATTTTTTTATTGGCTTTATTTTTTTCTGCACTGGCGGTGGTGTAGATGTGGAGAATATTGTTTTTCTTTATTATGTCATTATGTTTAGCATTGGGAATAACTTTAATGCGCATGTTATTTAATATTTTTAACGTGTCTAATAAGTTGGTGGTTTATTTTAGGGTTAGAGGCAAGAATACCTCCTGAGTTTAGGTTCCATGGATGACCCAGCATATCAGTGGTTTGTCCACCAGCATTTTGAACCAATAAAGAACCAGCCGCGACATCCCAAGCGTAAGCTCCGGGAATAATAATAGCTTCAGTTTTTCCTCTGGCAACCCAAGCTAACTCTATTGTGGCGGCACCAATTTGGCGGATGTCTTTAGCGTGGCTCTTAAAGTGATAATGAATATTAGTGGCTTTTTGAATGGATGCCTGATTGTTGCCGTGGCAAAAGGTTAACAGGGCTTGGTCAATTTTATTTATAGTGGAAACATTAATTTTTTTGTTATTTAAAGTTGATTTTTTGCCTTTTTCAGCTAAATACAGCTCATCTAGAAAGGGTATATAGATTATCCCTAAAATAATTTCATCTTTTTTAGCAAGAGCTAGAGAAATACCAAATAAGGGGTTGCCCATAGAGAAATTAGTGGTGCCGTCTAAAGGATCCACTATCCAAGTGTAGTTTGAGCTGTGATCCCCACTATATCCCGATTCTTCTGACAAAATTTGATATTGGGGAAATTCTTTTTTTAAATCTTTGAGTATAATTTTTTCACTGGCTAAATCTGCTGGGGTGACAATTTCATGCTTGCTTTTAGATCTGACTTGAGCTCGGTTTAATGTGCTAAATTTTTTAACCAGCATTTTGCCAGCACGTTTAATAGTTTGTTTTGCTATTCTTTTTTCTTTGTTTAATTGCATAGGTAAGATATTAGTTAAATTAAAAATAATAGATGATGTTTTTTTGATTGATTTAAAGACAATTGGCATTGATCGGTGTTATTTATCCCTAAATTTTTTTAGGAGTTTAATATCTAACACAACACCGTTATCTGTTGGAGTTTCTACTATAAAGTTTATTTTTTTATTTTTAGCTTTAAAATAATTTATCATAGCTTTGAATCCTCGTTTGCCTATATAACCTTGGCCTATGTGCGCATGCCTGTCTTTGTGTGAGTTAAATTCACTCATAGAGTCGTTGGCGTGGATAAGTTTAAGGCGGTGCAAGCCAATTTCTCTGTGAAATTTATTGAAAGTTTTTGTTATTTTGGTTTTATCTCTTAAATCATATCCAGAAGCAAAGGCGTGTGCTGTATCAAAGCAAACTCCGAGCAATCCCTTGGTCTTTTTTGTCTCCACCCCTTTTATAATTTGGGCTATTTCTTTGAAATTGTCTCCAATTACCAAACCAGCACCGGCAGATATTTCTAAAAGTGGCTGACAGCTACCACGGTAGTTTTTTAGAATAGCTTCAATACCTTTAATGCTTTTTTTTAATGCTGTTGTGTGACCAAGGTCTTTGGCGGATCCAATATGAAACATCATACCTTGAGCTTTAAGTAAACTGCCTCTTTGTAGCTCTTCTTGAAGCACGCTTACTGAAGACCAGAATATTTTATTTTTAGATGAGGCGAGGTTTATATAGTAAGGTGCGTGAATGTAGTATTTGCTTAATTTATATTTGCGATTGTTGAATTGAAATTTTTTCAGGGTATGGTGGTCTAATTTTGGCGCTTTGCCTCCCCGGGGTGAGCGGGAAAAAAATTGGTAGGTTTCAGCACCCATTTGGTGGGCATTTACAGGAGCGTTATACGCTCCACCGGCGGCTGATATGTGAGCTCCAACAAGCATGCAATTTATTGATTATTTTTTTAGAATTTTATCTTTTAGCCATTGCATAGTTTGATTGGCCGTTAAGATATTGGTTAAGTGTTCTTTATATGACCGGGAATTGATTTGTTGAATGACCTGCTGGTTGTCTTTGTAGCTTTGTTTAAGTTTGTCAAGCTCTTCATCTACTTGCTTGGGGTTTATTCTGATATTTTGCTGTTCGGTTATCTTTCTAATAATAAGGGCGGCTTTAACCCTCTTTTCAGCTTGGGGCCGCAAATCTTTTTCAAATTGTTGATGATTTTTATTTATATTTTGTAACCACGTTTCGAGCTCTAGGCCACGCTGGGCTAAATCTTGTTCAAACTCTTGGATAATGTTTTTCACTTCATTGTCTATCATAATTGTTGGAATTTCATCAGATTGGCTGGCTTCTATAATTTTATCCAATATTTCCTGTTCAAGTTCGCGCTCTTTTTTTTGTTCTTTTTCTTGATGCAGGTTTTGTTGTAATTGTTTTTTAAGTTCTGCCAAGTCGCCGAATTGGCCTAAGTTTTTAGCAAACTCATCATCAATTTGAGGTAGTTGAACTTGATATACTTCTTTTATTTTTACTTCAAATTTGACTTTTCTGCCCGCATAATTTTTTTGAAAATAGTCATCAGGAAATTTGAGTTCAAAAGATTTATCATCACCTGCTTTTAATCCTGTAATTTGTTCTTCAAATCCCGGTATCATATGTTTTTCTCCTAGATAAACCTCAAAATCTTTTTGCTGGCCATCTTCTTGTGGAACATTATCAATTTTAATATTGTAGTCCAATTTAATTAAATCATTAACCTGGGCCGCCCTATCCACCTTTGTTTGCTTAGCTCTGGATTTAGCCAGCCGATTAATTAGTTGATCGACTTCTTTTGGTTCAATTTTTATCGTTGGCGATTTGACTGTGATTTGGGAGAGTTCAGCTAATTTAATTTCGGGCATCAGTGACAACTTGGCAGTATAAACAAAAGGTTCCCCAAATGCCACTTTTTTGATATCTATTTGAGGATTACTCACTGCTTGTATTTTTTTTTGCTGGATGGCATCAAACAGGGTGCGATTGATGATATTATTGGAGGCTTGGTTAAAAATTTGATTTTTACCAACTTTGTTTTTAATTAGCTCATAAGGTGCCTTACCTTCTCTAAAACCCTCAATTTTAGTAGTTTTAGCGATCTCTTGAGCGGTTTTTTTTAAGTCTTGTTGGTATTCATCTGGCAATACTGTAATAGTTAGCATAATTTCAGTTTTGTTATCTTGATTTTGTTGGATATCCATAAAAAAGTCTTAATTTTTAATTGGCCGAATTAGTCTTATGGTATCATCTAATACTCTTTTAATCAAGCCACCCAAGACCGCTGTGGCGGGTGCTGTTAATTGACCGGCGGCGTAGTTTTTGCTATTTTTTTAATATGCCTAAAATAGATCACGTATATTTGGTTAAATTTAAATATCTTTTAGTTAGCACCTTGGTGGTGACGACTTTATTTTTAGCCGGTTTATTTTTTAATGAGTATTTTTATAATCAGAAAAATGTGGAGCTAATTGAGTACGCGCCTCTCAAGAGTGTTGTTTATGTGGAGTTAAATTTAGCAAATGAGTCCCTGCAAAATTATTTTGAGGACAATCTTTCAGCTAAAAGAGCTATGCAAAAATATATATTAGATGAAAAGTTTAAGAAAGAAATTTTTACTGATGAGGTTGCACTAAAGTCAATGGCTTATCTAGTATTAAAGGATGATAGAGATGAGCCCAATTTGTCTAAGATGTGGTTATTTAAAGGAGACAATATTGATATGATAAAAGCTATGGATTTAGAGGGTTATTATATAAGAGAGCTATCACCGAATGTGTTGGCAGTTAGTTTAAATAGAGATTATTTGTCACAATTGAAACGCCAACCAGTTAGCAACCAAAAAAAAGTTATGGATGATAATCAAGTGGGACGCGTTTTTTTTACTTTGGATGAGTTAAGGAATTTTATTAATAAAGTGGGTAACATGTATTTGCCGAAGAGTTTGGTGGCTAAAGGTCAAAATCGTATTTGGGGCGATATTTTTATTAAACAAGATGAATTAAATTTAAGGATGCAAGTGGAAGCTGGTAATTTTTTAAAGAGCTTAAGTCAAAATACAATTGAGGCAACCCTAAATAATAAGACGTTTGTTTTTTTACCTCTGCAGGACGTGGTCCAGATAAGGTCAGTTGATTTGATTAGTTTAGGGCAAGTATTAAGTCAAACATATAAAAGTTTGGAAAATTTTAATAATTTAGCATGGATAAATTTTATTGAGATGAAATATAAATTTAATTTCAATAATTTGTATACATTTTTTAAACAGCCAATATTTATTGTCATGCGACCAGGTTTTAATGATCGCGATATGTCAAAGATGTTTAATTTCAAAAAAATAGAATTTGTTTTGGCTTGGCAAAAAGAAAAAGTGATTGACAAAAAGACAAGAATGAATTTTGAAAATTTAATTGGCAGTTATTTAGCTTTTAACAACCCAGTTATAAAAGAAAAAATATTACCGGATAAAACCGTGGGTTTAGAAAGGGTAGCAGATGTTGATAATTATGTGTGGCAAGTTGTCAATCAACCTCATGACAAGGTGATATATAGGAAATTGAGCCACCCTCAAGGGGAGGTGGTCTATTTTTCAGATGAAGATATGTTTTTGGTTGGCAACAGTCGTGATTTATTAGACCGGGTTAGGCGTGCAGGGTTAAATAATAACTTAGATAATAATTATCCAGCTGAGAGTTCAATGATAAAAATTGGAAACCAAGTTTTTAAAAATGCTCATTATGGTTGGCATAAGACTATGTATATAACCAGCAAATTATCGTCTGAAGGTTATATATTAAATTTTATATTAAAATAATAAAGAGCTTACTTTTTGGCTTTTTTATTGTGGCATTTTTCTATTTTTGTAGGGATATTTTTGAAGCTTAAGAAGAAACGTTTTAATTTTTCAGAGATATAAAATGTATTTAAATCTATTTTATCTGGCATGTGGATAAATAATTTTAATTTTATAAAAAACTCTATTTATTTGTAAATATTAAATTAATTTGCTTTTTTGACACTTATTCTGATGAGTGGTATAATATAGATAGTAGGCTTACAAAAAAGTGGAACAATAAAGAATAATTGTTCCAAAATAAAACAAAAACAAAAATAGGTTTTAGAAAAGAACAGATGGTAATGTTCTTTAAAAATATTTTGGAATAGTAATTCTTTACTGTTCGTAAAGGGTTTGTGGAGCACGAGAGCCCGAGTACCCATGCAAAAAGTCTCTTGAAAAATAAAACAAAAACAAAAAGGTAAGTTTTCAACTTATTAAGAAAAATGAGTTGGAGGCGCTACCAACTGAACGGTAAAGATCCGCTTTTTGAAATTCGGCCCAAAAAGCAAAACGAATTTCCCTAATAGGGTATATTCGACAGGCACACCACCACCTGCTTCTACTAAGCATCAAGTGGAGATAGGTGATGGTGTGTCCGCGAATTTCCATTAGGGATATCGCGGGGCACAACCCAAATATTAAATTTATCGGGGTTAGTGGCCCCGCTTTTTTTTACATAATTCTTCTATACATTTTTAGTTGGCTGGTTTTTTAAACTTGTAGAAGGGATTTAAAAGTGATAATATACAAATATATTTATAATTATATTTATAATAATTTTTGACAAATCTTGAAAGTTAATATGGATTTAAAAAATTTAGAAAATATTATTAAGCGTTTAAAAAAAGAGGATTATTTGTCATGGGTAAAAAATGTATACGATTTGTCTGGCGGGCAAAAAGGAAAAATAAGTAATCATCAAGTGCAAGTTTATTTAGTGGGTGGAGCGGTTAGAGACGCACTTTTGGGTTGTAGTTTTGATGAGATTAATGATTATGATTTTGTAGTCAGGGGCATTGATATTGAGAGTTTGGGAAAATTATTAGAAAAAAAAGGAAAGGTAAATTTAGTTGGCAAGCATTTTGGTGTTTTTAAATTTAAACCCAAAGGCGTTGCATTAGGTGAACCGTTTGATGTGGCACTACCAAGAAAAGAGGTGTCATTGGTGAGTGGGGCGTATCGTGATTTTAAAGTTGATTTTGATAAATCATTAAAAATTGAAGATGATTTAGCGCGCCGTGATTTTACAGTCAATGCTATGGCTTACGAATTGTCTGAAGGCAATTTGGTGGATACATATCAAGGTAGTCAAGATTTAACAAGTGGTCTAATAAAGACAGTGGGCAATGCTTATGAGAGGTTTGAGGAAGATTATTCAAGAATATTAAGAGCACTGCGTTTTGCTTGTCAACTTGATTGGCAGATTGAACAGACCACCTTTGAAGCGATTAAAAAATTAATATCAAAGATAAACAAAATAAGTAAAATAAACAATGAGCGCGTGGTGCCGTATGAAGTGATTGCCAGTGAGTTGCTCAAAGCCTTTTTATCAGAATCAGTTAAAGCTTTTGATTTGTATGATAAATCTGGTGCTTTTAAGCAACTCATGCCCGAGCTTTTAGAAATGAAAGGGTGCCCCCAACCGGAAAACTGGCACAGCGAGGGTGATGTTTGGCAGCATACAAGATTGTGTTTAAAGAATTTACAAAGCGATGCGTTTATGAGTCGTTTTAAGCAGCCGATAGTCTCGAATGAGCAGCATAGCTCGAAAGATAAATATCAACAATCCTCTGTTCAAAGGGCGTATGGCGCTGAGTTGGTGATGGCTGTTTTATGGCACGATGTGGGTAAACCCTATACAATTCAGACACCCGAAAATGATCAAACGGATAGAATACGTTTTAATAACCATGATGTAACTTCAGCTAAAATGGCGCGTGAAAAATTTGAACAACTAAGATTAAGCTCTGCGCCAGATGTTGATTTTGAGACAGATAGGGCGGTATGGCTGATTGACCGCCATCATTTGTATGATACTAAGACAGTCAATGAGATGAAAAACTCTACTATTGAAAAATATTTTTTCAGCCAGCACTATAGTGGGGAGGATTTATTAAAAATGGGTTTTATTGATATGTCTTCATCTATATGGAAAGAGGGCGGCAATAGTTTGGGTAATTTTGAGTTGATGCTGAAGCGAATTAATGAATTGAAAAAGATGGGCAAAGGCAGAAGACTGCCCGAAAAATTATTAGATGGCAATGAGGTGATGATGCTTTTAGAAATATCACCGGGCCAAAAAGTAGGCCAAATATTAGATGATTTGCGTGAACAACAACTGGCAGGCAAGATTAAAACTAAAAAGCAAGCCGTTGAGTATATAAAAAATATTTATTTATGAATTTTGTGGTTAACAAGCAAGATAAAAATTTAAGGATAGATATTTGTTTGGCAAATAAATATCCAAATTTAAGTCGCAGTCAGTGGCAAAAAGAGATAAAGCAAGGCGGGGTTTGGGTTAATGGGTTATTGGTAGATAAACATTATAAAGTTAAACAAGGTGATAAGATAGAAATTAAAATTTCTAAAACAAATACTAAAAACAAATATCAGGATCAACACTTAGGCTTAAAAAAAATACAAATAGTTTTTGAAAATGAAAATTATTTAGTAATAAACAAGCCGGCAAGTGTATTGGCACATACCACTCAAAACACAAAAGAGCCATCTTTGGTGGGTTGGCTCTCAGGGCGATATGCCGGTATTAAAACTATTGGCGTAGAGGATAGATCTGGCATTGTTCACCGTTTGGATAAAGATGTATCGGGTGTTATGTTGGTAGCGAAAAATAAAAAAATGTATGATTATTTAAAAAAAGAATTTAAAGAGCGCAGAGTATATAAAGAGTATTTAGCTTTAGTGCATAATGCGATGCGGCAAAATAAAGGTGAGTTAAAGTCATATTTATCACGTTCACAAAAGGGAAAATTTAAGTCACGCACCGACAGGGGCGCTTCTGGTAAATTAGCCTTAACGGAATATAGTGTAGTCAGAAAATATATGCACTTTACCCTTTTAAAGGTAAGCATATATACTGGCAGGACTCATCAGATACGCGTCCATTTGAGCTCTATTGGCCACCCGATTGTAGGGGATAAATTGTACGCCACTCATGATGTGCGAGTAAAAAATAAACAGCAGCAAATAGATCGTTTATGGCTAGTGGCTAAATCTATCAGTTTTAAGGATTTATCAAACAAACAAGTTAGTTATCAAGTTGAAGTACCTGACGAGTTGGATAATTTTTTAAAATATATAAAATAATAAGAGAAAATTTATTTTTTTGCTTGACAAGTTTCTTAAAAATGTTTGTTTCAAGGAGTAATATTTTGGATCATATTAGGGATATACAAAGCCCAGCCATCTAAGCTCTAAACAATACAGCTTAACTTTGGAATTATCAATTACTTTGTTTTTTGTTTGCAGATTTACTTTCCTTACCCCATAGATGACCGGGTTTGGGTAAGAGGTAGCCCCCGTCGAATGACGGGAAGCCGAAAGGTGAGCCATATACGCGGTGTTGGCTGATGCCAACAAATTCGCGAATGACAGCGAGTATTATTTGAGCAAATTTTATTTTATGAATTGATTTTAGGTAAATTTGTATTTTTATTACAAATTTCCCTATATCTTTGTAAAAATACTAATGGGTTATCTCTTGCCTCAATTATTTGCTTTTTAAATTTTTCTATGCCGTCATATTGTAAAATAGTCGTAGCAATTTCATTGCCAACAACATAAAAATGTCCCATATTTTGAAATTTCTCATTTTTGATTTTCTCTAACACTTCACGATCTTTTCCAGACAAGAAGTGGTTAAAAGATTTAAATGATTCATTTTTATATCCCACAAAATCTTTACCCTGCTTTGCGTGATGAAGTTCTAAAGATTGTCCACTAATTAAAACAGCCAATCCTTCGTCAACAGTTTTAAAAACGATCTCGTCTTTTAAATCCTGAATAGAAACCTTATCTTGTTCTGAATCTGACCATTTTGACCTTTCCGACATCCAGAGATGAACAATTTCGTGAATGATTCCTTCTTTTACTTTTTCCACTGGATTCTGTTCAAATAGTAATCGACCCAAGTCCACAGTTATAGTATTTCTGTCAATATAAAAATCAGCTTTTTTATTCATTATAAAAATAATTTTTGCTTTTTTTGCTGTCCAATCGGGTAAATATTTGCTTAATTTTTTAGCCACTTCTGTTTTTATTTCATCAATGCTATTTTCTAATCTGTTTTTGATATCTATCATTTTTTCTTGACCCTCTTTTGCCTTATTAACCTGAAGTTGTCGAATGGTTTCAGGTTTGGTATCAGCAATTAAACCATCTTCTACAGCTTTTATAATTTTGTCTTTATTTTGTTCTAAATTTTCTTTATTTTTCTCAAGCCATTTTTCTTTATCTGCTAATGAGCGAAGTTTTTTATCATAAAAAGCACTTACTAAATCATTATCACAAAATTCAAAAGATAAAGAGTCGAGGTTAGTTAATTCTTCTTTTTGTCGGTCTGGATTTTCAATATGATTTGATTTTTTTAGATCCATAAAAATTATTATTTCGGTTAATGGGCGGCGCATTATCTCTGGGTATATTCCCCGTAGGGCTGAAATTTAATGCAATGTCCCGAAGGGAAATTTCAGAGTGTTATTTTTGCCCCGTTCTATTTAATAAACTCATTCAAATTTAAGAACTCGATTTCTTCTCTTGTAGCTTTCAAATCTTTGATTGTAAAATTGTGAGTTTCTTCATCAAAAGCCCGACAACAATCTTTGATAATCTTGATTTCAAAATCTTTATCATAAGCATCTTGAGCTAAACTTCTAACACACAAATTAGTCAAAATTCCAGCGATGACAATTTCATCAATTCCCTCAAGATGCTTATCTAAGTCTGTTTTAAAGAATGGACTGATTTTATTTTTCTTAATAAGCACATCGGAATCTTGTTTATTGATTTCGTCAATAATTTCTACATTTTCAGAGTTTTCCGCAAATGCTTCATCTGAATCTTTTTCGATGTGCTTTGTGAAGATTATTTTGTAATCATTTTTTCTACAAAAATCAATAAGTTTGTTGGTCTTCTTAATTAACTCGGAAATATCACCAACAAAATAATCTGAACTTTTATCAGTCCATTCTTTTTCGAAGTCTACAAGTATAAGGGCTTTTGATGTCATAAGTATTAATTAAATTTAAATGATTATAAATTTATCGGTTAAGGGGCAAAAATAATATTGAATATGATGTTATACGAGGGTGAACGGAATGAAATGGAGTGAAAGCGCAGCGTCCCCTTGCGTATGACGCAGGCAAACAACCGTCATCATATATTCAATTGCCTATCTAAAGGAGGATTTGAAAAATATGCCCGTACATCAAAATCGGAATCCATAAGCTCAATCATATAAAAATCTAGCTTTTTCATCATCTTGAAACCTGGATTTGATAAGTATTTTTTCTCAAATTCAGGAAAATTGGAAATCGTGAAATCAGCATCTCCTTGTTCGGGTCTGGTAGTATTAGGAATACGGATTTTCAATAATTTCAAAACACCAGAAACGGTTTCTAGTGGCTCAATATGAAAAAGCAGACCTGTTGGAGTTTCTTGAATGACTTTTCCAATTTTCCGCGTAGTGTCAACCAGATTTTTATATTCTTCTTCGTTTTGAGAAAAAATACAGGCATAATTTACGGGCGTATTTTTGTGTTCAATATGCTTATTTTTGAGAGCAGTAGCTTTCTCAACAATGTATTTTACTAATTTTTTCAAATCCTCCGTATTCATAATGATACTAAATTACAATTGACTTAAATAATTTGCTAAAGGTTGTTTGCCGAGTAATATGTCATATAATGTCCGCGTTTGATCTGTAGTTTTTGGAGACGAGCGAAGCTCGGCGACAAAAATTACAGATAAG
>CAZVLW010000005.1:10792-21380 GCA_964628705.1 uncultured Gammaproteobacteria bacterium | reverse complement strand
TTATATGTCCCAACCAGTGGGTAGTAAAGTTAGGTTTTTAAATGACTAAATGCGGGCCCGAATTAAGTCATATAAAATTTAACCATATAATATAGTCAAATTATTGAATAATTATATGTTAGATGTTAGATTATAAAGCTTTGTTT
This sequence comes from uncultured Gammaproteobacteria bacterium, assembly GCA_964628705.1. Lineage (GTDB taxonomy): Bacteria > Patescibacteriota > Patescibacteriia > UBA2196 > GWA2-42-15 > CAZVLW01. The sequence goes on along the minus strand of CAZVLW010000005.1, from coordinate 21,234 downwards.
ACAATTCCATTAGGTAAAAACAATTGATAAATTTCTCCATAGGTGTTAATCCGTCTATACCTTTGTGCGGTTTTACTGTATTGTAGTAATTAACAGATCGTATCAGCTCAATCTTCCTATGCGCTCTTTATTTAAATTTAGTCTTATTATGTGACCTCTCCATTAAGGTACGAATCACTCTCTCTGCCTTACCGTTGGTTTTTGGACATTTAACTTTAGTGAACCCTTACTCAATCTTGTATGACTGGCAAAGTTTCATAAAAGCGTGGTGTTCAGGAATTCCTTTATATTCTTTACCATTATCAATGCAATATTCTTCAATGGTATATGAGCATTCATCCGTCACTTATTTTAAAAATTTTTCAGCTGAATATTGGGGTTTGTCAGGCAAGATAGCCGCCTATAATTTGCGTAAATAATCATCAATGGCCACAAACAGATATTCTCGCGTATCATTGGGTTTTTCGCCTTGAGGAAGGGATAAGCGCTTGGTATTGCCATGGATCATCTCACACGGATATTGCTTATGGTATTGTTTTTGTTTCTGCTTTAATTTTTTTTCAATTCAGCCTCTACCTTGGCCAGCCTTTTAAGACCATATTCTATACATCTAAATCGTTTGTTTTCGCTTTTATGGATACTGTAATCATTTTGTTTGGCTCTATAAATGATTTTATATACAGTAGGCGCCGAAACCTAATATTTTTTGCATAGATCACATACTCTGGTATAATTTTTGTATAGTAATCGTCGGCTAATTATTTTCTTTGGATTGGTGTTAATTTGGTATTTTTATGCATTGTCATATGTTTGTTTACACTTATTACTTATTAACAGCTATTTTAGCTTAGTTGGAATATGAAAAAGTGTAAACAACGCTATTATATCTTACAAATTATACCTATCCATACTACAGTCGTTGAATTTAATTTACTTTACTTTTTAATCTATGCCTAAACACATCCACCGCCTAACTTCTGATATTATTGTTTATAAAAATAAAAAAATCCTACTGCTTAAGAGAAGCATCTCCCCGCATAAAGGCAAATTTGTCTTACCCGGGGGATCAGTAGAATATGGTGAAGATCCCGCTAAAACAGCTGCGCGTGAATTAAAAGAAGAAACCGGACTAACAGCTGAGATTAAATTGATTTTTAATTTTTATTTTATAAATAATAAAAAAATAGAACCACGCGGACCAACCTATAGTTTTGTTTACCTCACTAAAAATATTATGGGTAAAATAAAAACCAACTATGAAAGCAGTCAAATTAAATGGTTTGGATTAGATCAGATCCCCAAACTGGCTTTTCATCATCAGTTAATTATCAATGATTTCCAAAAATATATAAAAAACAAATAATTCAAACTTGATTTTTTACTATGATAAACCAACTTAAAAAAGAAATCCGCCAAAAAGCCAACAAAAATAAAGCGCACAGAACACAAAGATTTTTTAAAACAAATAAAGGAGAGTATGCTGAGAACGATAAATTTTTAGGTGTTAATGTGCCAACTTTAAGGTCTATCTCAAAAAATTACACTCAACTCTCACTTAAACAACTCCAATTACTACTCAACTCAACTATCCATGAATATAGACTGATTGCTTTGCTAATATTAGTAAATCAAATTCAATATTCAAATTTCCAAACCCAAAAACAAATTTATAATTTTTATCTAAAAAACAGTCAACGCAATATTAATAATTGGGATTTAGTTGATCTGTCTGCACCTAAAACAGTTGGTGCTTTTTTGCTACATAATAAAAAACGCTCACAACTCTATAAATTAGCCATTTCAAAAAATCTATGGCAAAGACGCATAGCTATTGTATCCACCTATGAATTTATAAAAAATTATCAATTTCAAGACACCTTAAAAATTGCTGAATTACTACTTAATGACAACCAAGATTTAATTCACAAAGCAGTCGGCTGGATGCTTAGAGAAATAGGTAAAAGAGATATAAATAAACTTATCACATTTTTAGATAAATACAGCCACCTTATGCCACGCACCATGCTACGCTATTCTATTGAACGCTTAACTCAAATAAAACGCACATATTATCTTAACCAACAAACCAAATAGAACATAAAAACCCAACACCCCAACTATATATAATAAATCACACAATAAAAAACGCACCTTTCAGTGCGTTTTTTCTATATCTTAAAATTTAAACCCGCTTACTCTTCTTCTGCTTTTAAAAAATTCTTTTTATCATAACCCGTACCTGCGGGAATCAGCTTACCAATTATTACATTCTCTTTAAGTCCTCTTAATTTATCAACCTTACCGGTTACAGCCGCATCAATTAAAACACGAGTGGTTTCTTGAAACGACGCCGCTGAAAGGAAAGATTGCGTAGCTAAAGATGATTTTGTAATGCCCAACAAAATTGCCTTGCCATAAGCTTTTTGCTTACCCCCTGCTTCCATCTTGACGTTTTCCTCTTCTAAACTATCCCTTTCAACTACTTCACCGGGTGAAAAGACTGTATCACCAGACTCCTCTATTGACACTTTAGAAAACATCTGTCTCACTACCAACTCAACGTGTTTATCATTTAGGGGCTGGCCCTGCGATGAATAAACATATTGAATTTCCTTAATAATATATTTTTCAACCGCCCTTTGGCCTTTTAATCTATACAACTCACCTAAGTCAACGGAACCCACCGTCAACTGCGTACCTACTTCTACCATATCTCCATCTTCTACCAACGGACTAATCCCACGATTTATTTCAAATTCTTTTTCAGTCTCTTCTTCTTGCACAAACTGCACCAACACTCTCTCATCCTCGCGCTCTTGAACATAAACCTGACCATCTTCAGGGGCCTTGATCTTCTTTTTAGTATCTACTAAAATATCATTTTTCTTAACCTTGTCACTGTCTTTTACTTTAATTTTAGATTCATCCTGAGTCTCTATTATAAAATGCTTCTTTTTCAGCTCTACACCTCTTATTTTTATAATTTTTTCCCTGGTAATTTCATCTGATTTTATGCTGACCTGACCAGATATAGGTGAAAGAATTGCCGCTCGCTTTACTGGACGCGCCTCAAAAATTTCTTCCACCCTTGGTAAACCTTGAGTAATATCACCGCCACCAGCCACACCGCCGGTATGGAAGGTTCTCATGGTTAACTGAGTCCCTGGCTCACCAATACTCTGGGCTGCCACAATGCCCACTGCCACGCCTTTTTTAACTAATTTATTGTAACCCAAATCCCATCCATAACATTTTCTACATAACCCACGTTTTGACTTGCAGGTTAAAACGGACCTTATCTTTACTCTCTCCGGATCAATACTTTCAACTTTTTTAGCATTTTCTTGATCTATAATTTCACCTGCTTTAATGGCAACTTTATTATTCTTATCCACTATATCTTCTATAATAATCCTTCCCCGAATACGCTTTACAATAGTTTCATTCATAGACTCTGCCTCCTTTTTAGTAATTTCTAAACCTTCTTTATCTCCACAATCCTCATCAACTACTATAATATTGTGTGACACATCAATTAAACGTCTAGTTAAATAACCAGCATTGGCTGTTCTTAGAGCCGTATCTGACAATCCTTTTCTGGCTCCATGAGTGGTAATAAAATACTCCAAAACCTGCATACCCTCTTTAAGTGATGCTTTAACTGGCAACTCAATAGTTTCACCACTTGGCGAAGCCATTAACCCGCGCATACCCATCATCTGTGTAGTTTGACCCCAAGAACCTCTGGCACCCGAATGCATCATAGTATAAACTGCGCCTTTTTTATCCAAACGCTCTTTACTCATATCCACAATTTTATCTTTGACATCTGCCCAAATTTCAATTATTTTAGCATGCCGCTCATCATTGGTTAAAAAGCCCTGCTCATATTGCTCTTCAATTTTTTCCACCCCTTCTTCGGCTTTATCAAACAATGCATACTTATCCTTCATATCCGGCAAATCTCCCATACCCCAAGAAATTCCTGAATTAGTAACTGAAACCAAGGCTTTATATTTAATATCATCCAAAAAATTAACAGCCCTCTCTCGACCAGAAGTCTCTATTACTTGTCTAACTAGCCCCTTTAATACACTTTTGGTAGCCTGTTTATTTATAAAGCCCAATTTTTTAGGAACAATTTCATTAAATATAATTCTACCAACACTGGCAACTACAATCTGACTCCCAATCCTTACTCTAATTTTATCTTGCAGCCCAACCACACCAGCATCGTAAGCTTGTCTTGCCTCAATAATATCTGAAAACAATTTAGCATCTTTATCTGCTTTTTCATCATCTATAATAGTAGTTAAAATATATGCACCCAACACAAAATCTTGTGAAGGTGCTATAGATGGATCACCTGTAGCTGGTTTTAATATATTACGACTAGATAAAATTAAACCAGATGCTTCTTTTTTAGCCTCCTCGGTTAAGGGCACGTGAACCGCCATTTGGTCACCATCGAAATCAGCATTAAAAGGAGGACAAACTAAAGGATGAAGCTGAATTGCCTTACCCTCAATTAAAATAGGTTTGAATGCCTGAATACCAAGCCGATGAAGAGTAGGCGCCCTGTTCAAAAGCACGTGCGCATCTTTGGTAATATTTTCCAAAATATCCCAAACCTCACTTCTATCAGACTCAATAAACCTATTAGCGCTTCTTACATTATGGACAAATTCGCGCTTAATTAACTCAGCAATCACAAATGGCTTAAACAACTCCAAGGCCATCCTTTTAGGCAATCCGCATTCATTAATCTTTAAATAAGGACCTACCACAATTACACTTCTACCTGAATAATCAACTCTTTTACCCAATAAGTTTTGTCTAAATCTACCCTGTTTACCTTTCAGAATATCAGCCAATGATTTGAGCATGCGCTTTTGGCCAGTAGAAGCAGTCACGGTTTTTCCATGCCTGGCTGAGTTATCTATCAAGGAATCTACCGCCTCCTGTAACATTCTCTTTTCATTTCTGGCAATCACTTCAGGCGCATTAAGCTCAACTAATTTTTTAAGCCGATTATTTCTATTGATAACTCTACGATACAAATCATTTAAATCACTGGCTGCATATCTTCCCCCATCCAATTGCACCATTGGTCTTAAATCAGGCGGAATCACCGGAATAGTGGTAATAATCATCCACTCAGGACGAATATTATTTTTTATGAAAGCATTGAGTAATTTTAATCTTTTAGCCAGCTTCTTCCTACTGCCACCTTTAGCGTTTTTTATCCCCTCTTTTATACTAGCCGCGGTAGCTTCCAAATCCATATCTTTTAATACCCTATATACTGCCTCAGCACCAATGCCCGCTTCAAACAAATGGCCATATTTTAAGGATAAATCTTGATATTCACTCTCTGAAATAATTTTAAGCGGCTTTAATTCATAAATCTCTCGTTTAGCTCTCTCCATAGCGTCTGATAATTCGCGCAAAGCCTCTTTCTTCTTGTCATCCAATTCTTTTATCTTTTGCTCTACATTATTTCCACCCCCACTTTTGATCTGTTTAATCCTATTATTAAGATCTCCCTCAATTTGTTTCTTCTTAGATTTATATTCATCATTTATCTGTTCTTTAGTTTCGCCCTTTAGGTCTTCATTTACATTTAAAATAATATAATCAGCAAAATAAATCACTTTTTCTAAAGCTTGCGGAGAAACATCCAACACTAAACCCAATTTAGAAGGCACGCCTCTTAAAAACCAAATATGTGAAACTGGCACCACTAAATCAATGTGGCCCATCCTCTCGCGTCTCACAATTGAACGGGTAATTTCAACTCCGCATTTATCACAAATAATGCCTTTGTATCTAATTTTCTTATACTTACCACAATAACACTCCCAATCTTTAGTAGGACCAAAAATACGCTCACAAAACAAACCATCCTTTTCCGGCTTTTGAGTTCGATAATTGATAGTTTCCGGCTTCAACACCTCACCGTATGACCATTCATGAATAACATCTGGTGAAGCTAATTTTAACCGAATGCTATCAAAATCTAATTTTTTTTGTTTTGGCTCGTTAAACATTAATTCTTATTTATCTTATAAATAATGGAAGAATTAATCCTGATTTACTGACGGATTATCTGTGGGGTTACTCTTCTCTTGTTTATCTTTTTTATTACTCTCTTGACTGCTATCTACAGATTCATCTTGGTCTTGGTCTTCATCCGACTCCTCTAATTGCTCCTTGACTAACTCACCTTCCCTTAACAGCTCAACATCCAACCCTAAACCCTTAAGCTCCCTGACAAGCACATTAAATGACTCTGGAATATTGAGCTTACTAATTGGCTCTCCTTTAATAATAGATTCATAAGATTTTGACCTGCCCGGCACATCATCTGATTTAATAGTTAAAATCTCCTGCAGAATATAGGCCGCTCCATAAGCTTCTAGTGCCCAAACTTCCATTTCTCCAAATCTTTGTCCACCAAACTGAGCCTTGCCCCCTAATGGCTGTTGGGTTACTAATGAGTATGGACCGATTGAACGCTGGTGAATCTTATCCTCCACCATATGCACTAATTTAAGCATATAGATATAGCCCACCGTAGTATCATACTGAAATGGCTCACCGCTTCTCCCGTCTATCAACTTCATTTTTCCAGTCGGTGAAATGCCTAATTCTGATAATTCTTTTTTAATAGTTTCCTCGCGCACACCATTTAATGCTGGAGTAGCAATTTGCAAACCTTTTTGATGGGCTATCATACCCAAATGAGTTTCTAATATTTGACCCAAATTCATTCTTGAAGAAACCCCTAAAGGATTTAAAATAATATCTACTGGTCTTCCATCCGGCAAACGAGGCATATCTTCAACAGCCACTATGCGTGAAATTACGCCTTTATTACCATGTCTACCAGCCATCTTATCACCCACTTGTATTTTTCTCATATGAGCAATCATTACTTGGACTTGCTTAATCACACCTGCTGACAATTTATCGCCTTTATCGCGACTAAATACCTTAATATCCAACACCTTACCGTGTTCACCGTGTTCAAGATACAGAGAACTATCTCTAACTTCTTTAGCTTTTTCCCCAAATATAGCTCTCAATAATCTCTCTTCGGCAGTTAGTTCTGTCTCGCCTTTAGGTGTAATTTTACCTACCAAAATATCACCTGAAGAAACTTCAGCTCCAATTCTAACAACACCCTCTTCATCCAAATTTTTTAATTTATCTTCACCTATATTGGGAATATCTCTAGTAACTACTTCCGGACCAAGCTTTGTCTCACGCACATCAATAGTATAATCCGCAATATGAATAGAGGTGTATTTATCATTATGAACCAATCTCTCAGATATCAATATAGCATCTTCATAATTTCCACCTTCCCAAGGCATGAAAGCCACCAATAAATTCTGCCCTAGAGCCAACTCCCCTTTATCGCAAGCCGAAGCATCTGCCAATACATCACCCGGCTTAACTTTTTGCCCTTTTTCAACCACCGCTCTTTGATTGAGACACGTTGAAGCATTGGATCTAATAAACTTAGTTAAATTATAAGTCACCATATTACCATCCTTTTGTAATATCACAATTTTATTTGACTGAACTAACTGCACCTCACCTTCTGAAGTCGCCACCAACACCTGACCAGAATCAATTGCCGCTCTTCTCTCCATACCTGTCGCTACTAACGGAGCTGTGGGTCTAACTACAGGCACAGCTTGTTTTTGCATATTTGTTCCCATTAAAGCCCTCACGGCGTCATCATGCTCCAAAAAAGGAATAAGAGATGTGGCCACTGAGATAATCTGGTTTGGTGCCACATCCGCATAATCAATTTCTTCTACCTCACCTAAAATTGGTTCACCCTCTTGCCTAATACCCGTTTTATCTTCGGTAAAATAACCATTCTCATCAATGGGTGCTGTGGAAGATGTAGTCACTGATTTTTCCTCAACAAAAGCGTCTAAATAAACAACTTCCTCAGTCACTCTGGGTTTTTTGCCTTGTTTATCAACTTTCCTATAGGGTGTTTCCAAAAAACCAAAATTATTTATTCTAGCATAAGTTGACAAATGGCCTACCAAACCAATATTTGGGCCTTCTGGAGTAGCAATTGGGCATATCCTGCCATAATGCGTCCTATGTACATCGCGCACCTCAAAACCAGCCCTTTCTCTGGAAAGACCCCCGGGTCCCATGGCTGATATTCTACGCTTATGCTCTAACTCTGCCAACAAATTGGTTTGATCCATAAACTGTGAAAGTTGCGAAGACATAAAAAATTCTTTCACAGCCCCCATAATGGGACGAGTATTAATTAATTGAGCCGGATTAATGCCACTAATATCAGCTGTACTCATTTTATCTACTACCGATCTTTCCATTCTAGCCAAACCTAATCTAAATCTATTTTGAATTAACTCTCCCACTGCCCGAATGCGCCGATTGCCCAAATGATCAATATCATCAGCTGGCTTTTGATTAATATTTAAACTAATAATCTCTTTAATAATATCTACTAAATCCTGTTTCTTTAAAATTCTATTTTCTTTAGTCAACTCACAATCTTGTTTAAACCTTTGATTCAATTTATATCTACCTACTTTACCAAAATCATACCTCTCAAAATTAAAAAACATGGAATGAATCAACTGTCTGGCATTGTCAGTAGTAGCCAAATCACCGGGCCTAATTCTTTTATACACCTCGCGCAGACCATCAACCTCTGTTTTAGCAGGATCTCTATCTAAAGTGGTTTGTATATATTTAAAGTCAGACAAAGTATCAACATCTTTAAATAAATCCTTAATTTCATCATTGGTAGTATAACCAAAAGCTTTTAATAAAGATGTAACAGGCACCTTTCTTTTTCTATCAATTTTTACATTGATCACCCCATTTTGTGCTGTTTCAATTTCCAACCAAGCCCCTCTATTAGGAATAATCTTAGCTCCATAGTAGCGCTTACCATTAATGGTCTCGGAGCTAAAAAAAACACCGGGCGAACGTATCAACTGAGAAATTATAACCCTTTCAATGCCGTTGACAATAAATGTTCCCCGGTCAGTCATTAATGGAAAATCAACCAAGTAAACCTCTTGCTCCTTGATTTCCCCATTACGCTTATTAATTAATTTGGTTTTAACTCTAAGAGCTGCCTCAAAAGTAATATTTCTATCACGTGCCACTACTTCATCAAATTTTGGCTCATCTAAATAATAATCCAAAAAATACAACTCCAAATCTCGACCAATATAATCCTTAATCGGATTAATTTCATCAAATAACTCTTTTAATCCCTCCTTTAAAAACCATTCGTAAGAGTTTTTCTGAACCTCTATTAAATCTGGGGGTTCCATCCTCCACCCCTGGCTTTCTGGAAAATAAAACCGCTTTGTTTTTAAGCTTTGATTACCCATGCAAAAAAATAATTTAATAAAAAAGTAGAGATACCAAAAATATACACAAAAAATTTCTCGGTTTTGTATAATCTATAAAAACCGAGCTATGTGTATCTTATTGAAGTTTATTTAGTTCTATTCCCTGCCTAAAGTTAGTCGAAAAAAATCTAAGTAGCATAATTACAGGCAGATGTGGATAATTTAATTAATTAATATTAGGGTATCACCGAATAATATTTTTGTCAAATTTTTGGACTAGACCTTGAAAAAAAATAAAAATTAATGTATATTTTTTATATTAGACACCCCTACATTAAAATCAACAAAAATACCAAATTTACCAACACTCGGCATTATCCAAACACTGTTTTAGTTTTTAAAACCCCCGTATCTTAATGGATAAAGCAACGACCCTCTCCAAGCCCTGCGAAGAGCTATAAAATCAAACGCCTCTCACCCTTGATAACGAAGGGCTAAGCTAAATAAATAAAACATATCTACTCATGCGCCCGTAGCTCAGTTGGATAGAGCAACAGCCTTCTAAGCTGTAGGTCGCAGGTTCAAATCCTGCCGGGCGTACCATAATATTCTATTTTTTTAAATTTACTCTATCTTTAATAGAGTGATCTATAAATAATAAAGTGGTCTTTGGCGGGGTATAAAATCAAACTTATGGTGGTAGTAGCTCAATGGTAGAGCACTTGGTTGTGGTCCAAGCGGTTGTGGGTTCAAATCCCATCTACCACCCCATCAAAAAAATCCCAACTGGGATTTTTTTGGTATGCACTTCCCTTTTTAAATATATTTGCTATACTAAACTCATAGTTGTTTAGTATGAGTATATTATAATTAACTAATCAAATTTTATACTTAAGTATAAAAAGAAAAAAATAAAAAAAATATCATGGTGGATTGCTACTCTAATTATTGCCGGGGGGCTAATTGGCTGGTACGTTTACTCTCAAAACCAACCCGGTAAACTTGATGAATTTGCCCAATGCTTGAATGATAAAGGAGCACTTTTTTACGGAGCTTTCTGGTGCCCGCACTGCC
>CAZVLW010000005.1:0-10782 GCA_964628705.1 uncultured Gammaproteobacteria bacterium | reverse complement strand
CTGCCAAAACCAAAAAGAAATGTTTGGCCGCTCAGAGCGCCACCTAAACTACGTGGAATGTTCTACACCTAATGGCAGATCACAAAAACAAATTTGTAAAAACGAAAACATCCAAAACTACCCTACTTGGGTATTTAATAACGACGAACGCCTAACAGGAGAAATATCTTTATCTACTTTAGCTGAGAAAACAGACTGTGCCTTACCCGCTGAATATTAATTATGTCTCAAATAACCAACCAAATTTTTTCCATTTTAACAGTCTTAGCCAACCTTATGACACTTTTTATTATTTTTTCATCTTTGACTAAAAAAAATGAATGGCTGAAAAAAATTAACTCTTACGCCCTGCCTTTAACTTTTAGCGTAGCCCTTTTAGCCACTCTGGGTAGCCTCACCTACTCTGAAATTATCGGCTATGAACCCTGCAAACTGTGCTGGTTTCAAAGAGTGTTTTTCTACCCGCAAGTAATCTTGCTTGCCATAGCTTGGTTTAAAAAAGAAACTTATATCTTTAAATATATTTTTACCTTAAGTGCTATTGGCGCCATTGTTGCTTTTTACCACTATCTCCTACAAATCGGCGCAGCTCCCAATATTGGCTGTGATGCCATAGGTTATTCCGTGAGTTGCTCAAAAAACTTCGTTTTACGTTTTAACTACATCACCATTCCCATGATGGCGTTAAGCGGATTTATATTGAATGCGGTTATATCTTTAATAGGAATGAAAAAATACAAAGAAACAAACCTCCCAAAGGGAGATTCCCCACAGGAGGAAAGCTAAGCGACTAAGGAACTCAAAAAAATCAATCAACCCCGTGAAGAAGCCCTGTCTTATTTTTACCCGATCCCTATGTTTCTCGCATTACCTCTATTGCCGTTTATTGCACAACTGATTAAAACGGCAATGTCATATTCATACCTCCCTTACTCACATCTTCCCAACCTTCAGTTTCAACCGGAAACTCCAATATTTCATTGACCAACATATATTTAAGCTTTTTATTTTTAACAGCATAATCGTAAATCTCTTTAGTAATTTTTACATCATCTTGGCAATATTTCTTTATCTCATCCAACTTACCTTCCTGCCACCATCGCACAGCGTCCAATCCATGACCGCTTTTTTTAATACTCAAAGTTCCTTCTGCTATCATATCCAAAGTTATACTTTTACCCAACGCCCTTTTAACTTCACTATAAAGATCCAAACTATTGATATTTTTTAAATTCCCCGGATAATACTTATTTAAAATCGGTATATCAAACTTATCAGAGTTATATCCAATTAATAAATCAGCTTTCTCCAACCTTGGCCACAGCAAACTTAAATCATTTTGAGTATAGGTATGATACTGATTGTCTTGGTAATCATAAATAACAATAACTGATAAATCCAGTTTATCTGGACTACCTCCGCCTACGTCCGCAAAAGTATTTTGTGTTTCCAAATCAAAAACTATTTTTTTCATAATTTATGTTAGCCTAAAAAACCAATATACCATTTTTTACCCATTCAATCAAATACGGTATTTAAATATTTTATTACAAAAAAACCGGTTGCAACTTTCGTACAACCGGTTAATTTTCTCCACGCACCATTGTGCGGGAACGATGCCTTTTCGGCACCGCTGCTTATGAATACCGCATTAAACATAAGCAGTTTTATTTTCCAGGAATTAGTGGCAATATGCGGATTGCCACATCCTGCTCCGATTATTTTATAACGCTGGAGTACGTTAATAAAAATAAAAAATATTCCGCCCACATAGCTAAACTAAATCAGCCAGCGGACGGGGTTAAATTTAAAAAGGATTAAAGTTTAAGATGACTCCCCGCTTGGCAACAGACCAAGCGTGGTCCCTCTGCCCGCTGTCATTTTCCACTTCCAGATAAAATATCACTGGCCTGTGGTCAAAATCAAGCGGACCGATATTCCAGGATTCTTCACCTCCGTTTAATTTTTTACGCAAAATCTCAGTGCCTGAACGCGTTATAATCTGCAAAACTGCAGAAGTGGCACCTGAAATTTTAATGGCTACATCATACTCAACATCCGGATTACAAAAAATTCTACCCGGAGAATCGTATAATTCGCCACTTACGCTCACCACCATACCGCAGGTAACTTTGGGGCTAACCGGATCCTGAATTTTTTTCAGAACTAAATTCACATCCGTAGTCGCGCCTGACTCCATTACAGCAGTGGTAGAATAATTTTTATAACCATTCTTCACCCCTGTGAACAATATTTCCTCTGATTCCGACTCCAGCTCAACTTCGGCTTCCAGCTCCCCATTCTCATCAGTCTGACCAATATACTTATTATTGGCCAAAACCCAAACCGAATCAGGCTCTGAATAAACCCGAACAGTTGCCATATACGACTTAGGTAACACATAAACGGATATCTTATCAGTACTTTTTAATCCATTTTCATCCGTGACCGTACCATAATAAGTGTACACACCAGGGTTATCTATCGTGATCTCAAATTGAGCCGTATAACTTAGCACCTCACCCTTTGAATCAACAATTTGATAACTATTAATTGATGATTCATTACTGTACGATTGGTTTAAATCCAATAATACAGCGTGAGGAGCTTGTCCTACTTGAGGTGTAGCTCTCATTACCGCAACCGGTGGAAATACCTGCGGATCATCGGCGTCTTGACCAAAGAATGAAATATGATCAATATCCGATTTACCGTTAGAATCAGTCACTTTAAGATACAGGGTGGTTATACCGGTTTTGCTAATTGTAGTCGTATAAGTAGCCTCGCTGGACATTTTTGTGCCATCAGCATCAGTCCACTCATAAGTTACAATTGTAGCACCATCCTGATTTGTCGTAGATCCGGTACCGTCAAACGTAACTGGCGCGGGCACTTCAGCATTCTGCGGATCCACCGTGGCTTTTGCTGTGGGTGGAAGGTAAACTGGTTCATCAGGATCATTGCCGTTAAATAAGGCATACCCTACATCACTGTTGCCATTGGAGTCGGTAACCTTAACGTAACGATAATGACTACCTGATGTTGAAATTGTCTGGGATAATGTTTTGCTACTTCCCAGAACAACTCCATCGGCATTAAACCACTCATAAGCAACGATCGTGCTGCTGTTGGCAAAAGACTGCTCTGCCGAGAATTTCACCTCTGCGGGAACTTCAGCGCTTGCCGGGTCAATCGTTACGACTGCGGTTGGTTTAACCGGTGGCATCATCTTGACATAAACAGCTACCTTATCGTTACTCTTCAGATCGTTTGAATCGGTTATTTTGAGGTAACGATAATGTAATCCTGCTTCAGTAAAGTTTTCTGTATATTGCTGGGATTGTGATTTTAACCTACCCACCTCATCAGTCCACTCATATGAAGTGATTCTACTGCCGTCCGTATTTACATACGAATCACCGGCATCAAATTTCACTTCAAGTGGAACGTAACCAGTGGCTTTATCTACCTTAGCAACCGCAACCGGTGGAAATACCTGCGGATCATCGGCGTCTTGACCAAAGAATGAAATATGATCAATATCCGATTTACCGTTAGAATCAGTCACTTTAAGATACAGGGTGGTTATACCGGTTTTGCTAATTGTAGTCGTATAAGTAGCCTCGCTGGACATTTTTGTGCCATCAGCATCAGTCCACTCATAAGTTACAATTGTAGCACCATCCTGATTTGTCGTAGATCCGGTACCGTCAAACGTAACTGGCGCGGGCACTTCAGCATTCTGCGGATCCACCGTGGCTTTTGCTGTGGGTGGAAGGTAAACTGGTTCATCAGGATCATTGCCGTTAAATAAGGCATACCCTACATCACTGTTGCCATTGGAGTCGGTAACCTTAACGTAACGATAATGACTACCTGATGTTGAAATTGTCTGGGATAATGTTTTGCTACTTCCCAGAACAACTCCATCGGCATTAAACCACTCATAAGCAACGATCGTGCTGCTGTTGGCAAAAGACTGCTCTGCCGAGAATTTCACCTCTGCGGGAACTTCAGCGCTTGCCGGGTCAATCGTTACGACTGCGGTTGGTTTTATATAATTAACATCAATCACCTTCCGCGTATTTATTTTTATTTGGGTGGTAGAGTCTGCAAAGACGCCCACATACACGGATGTATCCGCATAGCCCTCATAAGTGAAAAATAAATCATATCCACCCGGGGGCAACTGGGCCTTTGAAAAAGACCCTACGCGGAACACCGCCCGCTGTCCAGTGTCGCCAACTGTATCAACCCGCGCCGGAACGTTTAAGTCAATTGATAAATATCCAACTGGACTGGTGATTTGAGCCAGATTAAAATCAAGCTCTTTCATGTCACCATCAGCCAAACTTATAGTCTGGCTTTCCGATTGATATCCCTCTTTTTCCACCAATAAATTATACTCCCCAACAGGCAAATGCCCTTCGCCCGGGGTAATGGTGAAAAAAGAACCATTTTTATAAACTCGCGCGCCGGACGGGTTAGAGTTAATTTTTACCCGCCCAACCTTCTGATCCTCCCTGATTAACCGTAGAGGAATCATCAAGTCAGTGGTTAACTTATAAGCGGGTAAAGTGTAAGAATAAAAACCTTCCCGCTCAACATTAACACTGTATTCATTACCCGACACAAGTTGCCTTTGCCAGAAAGTAGTTTTCCTGACATCAACCACCGTATCCATAGCGGCATCCTTGACAGTAATCTTAGCCGCCATATCGTCAACCAACTGCACAGTCAGCTTGGGATCAGCCAACTGCTGTTTGTTGAACTGCGCTTCACCGCCTGCAGTTTGAGGATCAACAATTTGATCCTCACAGGAAATTAGAAGTGCACTTAAAATAAAAAATAAAACAATAAATCGTTTCATCTATACCCTCTCTTTCTTTTTTTTATAATTCAAATTTTATAATTCAAACATAAACCCAAACTTAATTGCCGGCTCAACTTGTCCGTATTTCCGCTCTTGTTGGAGCACATCCTGCTCCAGACGAACGGAAAAAGAGTCGTTGGTTTCATCACCAACAATTTCAACCGGTCCCAATTTTTCCTTGTCGTGAACAAACATTCCGTTAATTTGCCCACGAATAAAAAATGAAAAATCAGGAATTAATTCATACTGAAACTGCAAACCGGCAAAAGCGCCGCGGGACGACCAGTCGTCATCCAATTGGTGCTCACCTCGCAGTCCGCCGAGAAAATATAAATTGTTAAAAAACAATTTATGCCCGGCAAAAATTTCCCAAGATTCCTGGTAGCTAGTATTCCAGTTAACATAGGAATAACTTCCCCCAGCTAACCAGCCGCTGGAAAATTTGGCCTGCAATTGCATACCCATCATACTGTTGGGATATGCGCAAAAGGCTCCTAGTTGAAAAATTTGTCCGCCCGACTCCTGTTTTGGAAAAGATAAAACTTTCACCAAAACAGAGTCAGTAAAATTTTTATAACCTAATTTAACCACGGCTTTACCTGGGTGAGCGGCCTTGCCAAAACCATTTTCAGTTAGTTGAACTGCGGATAATAGTTCATTCAGATAACTAACTGAATCTTGGCTAACCGACCTATCACTCCATAAAATTTCATATTTATCATGGAGTGAAAAAGTCTCTCCGGGATAAACACTGATTGTATCAACCAACGCCTTCAAACCAACGACCACAACCGGCTTTGGTTCTAGTTCTGGCTGTTTTTTAACAACCATAATTTCCACCCCACGGTATTCGGTTTTTACCCGAATACCAGACACTTCGGCAGAGAAACCATTGGCTTGGGCAAAATTCTTTGCCCAATTGGCACGACGATAGCCAGCCAAGCTGTCACGATATCCGCCCGGAGCTTCATACGGATTGACCCAAGGCGTCACATCGCTTAACCCCACTATTTGCAGCTTAACTGAATCAGGATTAAAATTCATCAGCTTCAATTCAAACTGACGAAAATCAATTCCCTGCGAAAAGCCGGGATCAGCTCCATCCACGATAAAGCTGTCCACTGTTTGGGCGTTTGTAAACCCAAACAATATAAATACAAATAACACAAAAAATAAACGTCTCATCGCGTCCTCCTTCTACTTTGGTTTATTTATTTATTAATTTTTAAAACTAAAATCTCCCCTATATATTATTTTTAAAGGTATTTTTTATATTTATTATCATTATAATATTCCCCAGATATTAACATAAAAAAATTAATATGTCAAACTTTTAAAAATATGTTATAATACCCACAAAGGTATTTAAAAACTAACTACAAAACATATATGCATATAGATGAAATATTTAAAGAGGGCGTGGAAAGAAAAGCGTCAGATGTTCATATATTAGTTGGTGAGCCACCTATTATCAGAGTTAATGGAGAACTCATAAGAATGGAAAAATTTGGCACCATTGACAAGAAAAAAGCAACTGACTTGATTTTATCTGTCTTAGACGAAGGACAAAAGCAAAAATATATGAACAAAAAAGAGCTGGATATCTCACACCAACTGCATGCCAAGGAAAGATACCTCTCTAAGCGTGAACTTGACCTGTCACACCAAATTGAAACCAACGACCGTTTTCGTATTAATTTGCATTTTGAAAAAGGCAATCCCAGTTTAGTAGCCAGAATTATTAACACTAAAATACCCACTATGGAAGACGTTGGTATGGCTGAAGTGGTCTATCAGTTAACGCGCCTCAATCAAGGTTTAATTATTCTCACCGGACCAACTGGCTGCGGAAAATCAACCTCACTAGCAGCAATGATAAATTTAATCAATCAAGAACGTGCTGCCAATATTATTACCCTTGAAGATCCTATAGAATTTATCTTTAAAGACAAAAAAAGCATTATTCGCCAAAGGCAATACGGCTTTGATTTTTTGTCTTTTCCCAATGCCTTAAAACATGTTTTAAGGCAAGACCCAAATGTAATTATGGTGGGTGAAATGCGCGACTTGGAAACTATTGCCGCCACTTTAACTTTGGCCGAGACTGGACATTTAGTCTTAGCCACCCTGCACACGCCGAACGCCGCCCAAACTGTAGATAGGATTATTGATATCTTCCCACCTCACCAACAAGATCAAATCAGAATGCAGCTCTCAATGTCATTGGTGGCAGTTATAGCCCAACAACTTATGCGCAATAAAGACAATAGTGGACGTGTGGCAGCTAGAGAAATTATGATAAACACCCCAGCCATAGCTAACCTGATTAGAGAAAACAAAATTGCCCAAATTCAAACTGTAATTCAAACCTCTTCAGATGACTCTATGACCACCATGGACCAATCACTTGAACATCTTTATAAAGAAAATATTATTGACAAGGAGACTGCCCAACGTTATAGTAGGGATAGTAGTAATATAAAATAAAAAATAAATAATATACAAGTTTGTAATACTATCCTTGAAGAATTTAGCTATAAACAAATTATTCAAAATTAAAATACTTTTTTACTGCTCTATTTTTTTAAATTCTTACAAATAAAAAAGTTGGAAACAAAAAAGTCACTCAACACATCTTATACAAAATCAACTTAAAACCACCTCAATTTAAATAAGGTGGTTTTAAAATATCAGCTTAGATTATAAAATCGCATCCTTGGCAGCTTTTGAAACCCTGAACTTGACTACTATTTTAGCTGGAATCTGGATTGTTTCACCAGTAGCCGGGTTCCTTCCCTCTCTTGCAGCCCTGTGCTTTTTGACCAACTTACCAATTCCGGGCAAAGTAAACTCACCATTATTCTTTACTTCACCGTAAGCCAGTTCAACTAAATTATCCATGAATTGGACTACTTCCTTCTTTGACATATCATTTTTTTCTGCCAAAGCTTGCATGATTTGAGATTTTGTCATTTTAGCCATATTTTTGCTAATATTAGTTAATAATTTATCCCTTTTGAACAATTGCTCGAGCTGCAATTGTTTTAAAATCGGGAAACATCTAATTACTCTATAAGTATTATCTCATTTTTAAACAATTTTTGCAAATAAATAAACTCAATCCACAATTAACAACCAATCACAAGCCCTGATCTACTTACTTTTATTAATTACTGCCTTGATTGGCTTCACTTGCATTCTCCCCAATTTTCTCCAATGTTTAACTCCGCTTCAATAGGCACCTGAAATTTATGTACCGCTTCCATCTCCTCTATTATTTTACAGCTTGCCTTTTTAACCGACTTGCTTTTTACTTCAAAAATCAACTCATCGTGGACTTGTAAAATCATCTTTACCTCATCTTTATCAAACTCGCGCTCTATCACCTGATCAACTTTAACCATAGCTAACTTAACCAAATCAGCCGCCGTGCCCTGCAGGGGTAAATTGATTGCCATCCTTTCTGCTTGAGCTTTTAAGCCTTGGTGTTCTGCGTTAATTTCCGGCAAATACCTACGCCTTCCGAAAAAAGTTTCCACATAACCCTGCTGGTGGGCTAAAGCAATTGTTTGTTCAATATAATTTTTTAAATCACTAAAAATATTAAAATAAGTATCAATAAACTCACTCGCTTCTTCATAGCTCACCCCTGTGCGCTGTGATAAACCGCGTGCCCCTAAACCATATATAATACCAAAATTCACCTCCTTTGCTTTTCTTCTTATTTCAGCATCAACTTTATCCATCGTCACATCAAAAACTTCAGCCGCTGTTCTGGTATGAATATCTTCTTTATTATTAAAAGCGGCTATCATTTTCTTATCTCCCGACATTGCAGCCGCCACACGCAACTCAATTTGAGAATAATCAACTGACATTATCTTATAACCACGCGGGGCACTAAAAGCGGTTCTAATTTTTTTTCCTATTTCACTTCTAATGGGAATATTTTGCAAGTTGGGATCTGAGCTGGACAAACGCCCTGTGGCGGTAATTGTCTGATTAAAAGAAGTGTGCACTCTTTTGGTATTTTTATTAATCAACTCTGGCAAAGCGTCCGCATAAGTACTTTTTAGCTTTGACAATTCACGATGTTCACTAATTAGATCAATTATCTTATGTCTGCCTTTTAATTTTTCCAATTCACTCGCCGCAGTAGATATACCCGTTTTGATTTTAGACAAACCAACGGTAGATATTTGCATTTTATCAAACAAAATCTCCTTAAGCTGAATAGGTGAACGCACATTAAATTTTACCCCAGCCATCTTAAAAATATTCTTCTCTAAATTGCTTATCTTTTTATTTAAAGAGTCGCTAATAAGTTTCAATTTTGCTTTATCTATATACACCCCGTTTATTTCCATTTTAGTCAATACTCCAATTAAAGGCATTTCAATGTTTTGCATCACAAATGACAAATTATTCGCATCTATTTGTGGTTTTAATTTTTTATACAAACGCCAAGTATAATCAGCATCTTCAGCGGCATAATCTGCCAAACGTTTAATATCTACTTCTGCTAAACTTTTTTGTCCCCCACCCTTGGCCCCGATAAGAGACTCAATATCTATCATTTGATCTCCCAACTCATTAAAAGCGAGATTGTCTAAGCTGTTCTGGCGATTGCCGGGATTTAAAAGATAAGCGGCCACCATGGTATCAAAACTTATCCCCCTAAGCCCAAAACCAGCCCTGTTTAAAACCTTAATATCAAATTTGATATTATGACCGATTTTTTTAATCTTTTGATTGTTTAAAATGTTCTTCAATTTAGAGCTCAGCTCTTTGTTTTTAACAATCATAAAATTAGGTAAATAATATGCCTCCCCCTTTTTAAAACTAAAACTCATACCTATTAAATCAGCTGCCATAGCGTCCATACCGTTTGTTTCTGTATCAATAGCAAACTGCTTTTGTTTTTCCAAATTTTTTATAAAAATTTTGTATTTTTGAAATTTATTTATCAACTGGTATCCCTGTCTAATTTTAAAATTTTGGTTATGTGCAACTGTATCCTTTTTATCAAATAAACTATCTTGGCCTTTAGTAATAACTTTCTCAGCTTTAGGAATACGCGAAATAAGTGTCTTGAAATTCCATTTCCTAAATAACTCAGCAATGCGCCCGGCATCAAATGGTTCAATTTTTGCCTGATCTAAATTAAAATCTATTTTTACCCCGCAATCTATGATAGCTAACTTTTTAGACATAAAAGCCTCGTCTTTATAGTCAATCAGTTTCTGATAAATACTCTTTTTAATGCCACTCTCCTCTAATTTTTTTAAACACTGACCTTCGTCGTCCGGCAACGAATCCAAAAAATGATAAAGTTTATCTAAGCTACCAAACTTAACAATCAAATCTGTGGCTGTTTTTTCACCCACTCCCTTAACTCCCGGTATGTTATCTGTGGGGTCACCCCTTAAAGCCTTGTAATCCACCACTTGCTCTGGCTTAAATCCGTATTTTTTAACCACTCCAGCTATATCATAAATAACCGTATCAGTTATACCCTTACGCAGAGTATAAACTTTTGTCTTCTTATCCACCAATTGCAGAGTATCCATATCACCTGTCACAATGATACTTTCAATATGCTGATTTTTTTTATTAACTTGATTTATTTTTTTAACAATCGTGCCAATCAAATCATCTGCCTCATATCCCTTAACTGCATACACCTGCATATTAAAAGCCAAAATTAACTCTTTAATCATATCAATCTGATCATACAATTCCTGCGGCGCAGCTTCACGGTGCGCCTTATAATCCTCATATATCTCATTTCTAAAAGTCACCTTACTCACATCAAAACATACCGCAATATAATCCGGTTTAATATCCTTTAGTGTTTTTAATAAAATATTAGCAAAATTCTCTTTATAATTCGGATTCTCTAAATTATG
>CAZVLW010000004.1:9083-25498 GCA_964628705.1 uncultured Gammaproteobacteria bacterium | reverse complement strand
ACTGTCCTTGTGCAGTAAGCTGCAAGATATTTAACACCCAAGAACAGTCCTGCTGACGCAGAGATGTCCTTGTGGGGAAGGGTTTAATACCCAAGAACAGTCCTGCTGACGCAGAACTGTCCTTGTGCAGTAAGCTGCAAGATATTTAACACCCAAGAACAGTCCTGCTGCGCAGAACTGTCCTTGTGGGGCAGGGTCTAAACACCCAAGAACAGTCCTGCTAACGCAGAGATGTCCTTGTGAAATGTTCTCCACCCCCGTTTTTCTCTGGTTCAATTTTCCAGAATTGAACCATTAAGATAATTTAAGGATAGTAAAGGCCCCTCACTTTTTAGCGGGAGGTGGAAGAAAGTGAAAAAAATGGGGGGGTAAAAGAACAATCTTTGTTTATTTTTTGTGAATTGTTTTTTATGTCTGTTATTCAATCTGTTTTATTAGGCATACTTCAGGGCTTAACTGAGTTTTTGCCCATTTCATCCAGCGGGCACCTTATTTTTGTGCCTGAATTTTTAAATTGGCCAGATCAAGGTTTGGCTTATGATGCAGTCTTGCATTTGGCAACTGGGTTGGCTATTATATTTGCTTTAAAAACAGAAATTGGAGCTATTTTAAAGAATTTGTTTAAATCCAGTTCAACTGAACAGCTAAACTTCAGCAGAAAATTTTTTTTTCTAATTTTGTTAGCCACTATACCAGCTGGTTTAGCGGGTTTGTTATTTGAAGATTTGATAGATGCTGAATTGAGAAATGTAGAGGTGGTGGCTTTATCTTTATTTGTATGGGCCGTTGTATTGTGGTTGGCAGAAAAATATAATAATCAATTAAAAATCAAGCGTGGTATGAAAGGTTTAAAATTAAAGGACAGTTTATGGGTGGGTTTAATGCAAGTCTTGGCTTTAATACCAGGCACGTCGCGTTCTGGTATCACTATTACAGCTGGAATGTTGAGAGGGGTAGATAAAAAAACAGCCGTTAATTTTTCCTTTTTAGTTGGCTTGCCCCTAATTTTAGCCGCGGGTATTTTAAAGTTTTATGGATTAATGGTGAGTGGGCAGGTTTTGTTTAGCTGGCCGTCTTTAATGGCAGGGTTTTTATCTGCATTTATAAGCGGATTGATTGCTATTAAAATTTTAAAATGGTTAGCGGCTAACAAAAGTTTTAAAATTTTTGTAATTTATAGAATTATTTTGTCTTTGTTTATTTTATTAATGCTTGCATAATAGATGACTGTATTAAGTAATATTAAAATAATTGAATAATTTGATTTTTCAATCGAAAGTTGGTAAATTGTTGGTATGATTAAAGCAGTAATTATAAACATATATGGTCGGGTGCAGGGTGTTAATTTTAGAAGTTTTACTCTGCAAAGCGCACGAGACTTGGGGCTTTCAGGGTATGTTAAGAATTTATCAGATGGCGGTGTGTATGTTCAAGCTCAAGGAGAAGAAAGGGATTTGATTAAATTTATTGAATTGATTAAAGCGGGTCCTCGGTTGGCTGAGGTGAAAAAAGTGGAGCAAAATTGGCATAAGTCCAATTTAGATTTTGATGGTTTTTATATTCAAGATTAATATGTTGAATTATAGACAAAAATATAGATTACTGGAAATGATACCAGCTTTATTGACATGGTTTGTTTTTTTATTTGTTATTGTGATTTCTTTTATAAATCCCATTGTGGCTATTTATATTATTATAGCTTTTGATTTTTTTTGGCTGATACGGATAGTCTATTTTGTAATTTATTTAATGCATTCGTGGTTTAACCACAACCGAGCCGTTAAGGTGAACTGGTGGCATAGGGTGCAACAAAAAAAGGGCTATCAAGATATTTATCATTTTGTATTATTGCCCACCTACAAAGAACCGCGTGAGGTGATAGAGACCACTATGCAGTCATTGGCTAAGAGTAATTATAATTTGAAAAAGATGATAATTGTTTGGACCCGAGAAGAGCGCGGTGAGGTTGAGGGTTATAAAAAGTGGTCAGAGGAATTAAAACAAAAATACGAAGGCATTTTTTTTAGCTTAGAGTTTTATGTGCACCCCATTCCTCCTAAAGATGAGTTGCCGGGTAAGGGTTCAAATGCCAAATGGGCTGCCAAAAAAGCAAAAAGAGAAATTATTGATAAGTACCGGATACCTTACGAAAATATTATTTTGTCTTTATTTGACAGTGATACTGTGCCGCATCAAGAATTTTTTGCCAATTTGGCTTATACTTATTTAACTCAAGACAATCCAGTCCAAACAGCTTATCAGCCGATATCTTTTTATTTAAATAATATTTGGGATGCCCCGTCATTTAGCAGGGTAGTTTCAAATTCTACTACTTTTTGGTTAATGGGAGAGATGGGCAGGCCAGAAAGACTATTGACTTGTTTTTCTCATTCAATGAGTTTTGCGGCCTTAGTGGCAGTGGATTTTTGGGATACTAAATCCATTGTAGAAGATTCACGCATTTGGCTGCAATGTTTTTACCATTATGGAGGGGATTATAAGACAGTGCCGATTTATGTGCCAGTATCTATGGATACTGTATTGGGTGACGGTTTTCGGCAGACTATTAAAGCTCAATATAAGCAAATGCGGCGTTGGGCTTCAGCTGTAGAGCACTTTCCTTATGAAGTGATGAATTGGTTTAGGTATAAACATATCAGTCGTTGGAAAAAATTTCGTTCTTTGTTTATGTTGACTGAGGGCGAATTATCATGGGCAACAGCGCCAATTATTATTACTCTTATGGGCTGGCTACCTTTAAAGGTAGCTGAAATGAGGGATTTGGACTATGTTTTAGTTCAGCAAGCACCTTTTGTGCTGGAGAGATTAATGACCTTGTCTATGTTTGGTATATTAGTTGCCGGTATTGTGGGTTTGAGTTTAATGCCAAAAAAGCCCAAGCACAAGAAGGGCTTTTGGCGTTGGATAATTGTGGTTTTACAGTGGTTGTTGGTGCCAGTCACGATGGTTGTTTTTGGGTCTATTCCGGCGATTGAGGCACAGACCAGGTTGGCTTTGGGAAAATACTTGGGTTTTGATGTAACAGATAAGGTTAGGAAATAATAGAGCGGTAGTGTGTATATTATATAAATACTTAAGCTTTGCTGTGCAAAGTCGCCATGACAGTTCTTTAAATTTTATATTTAAAGGACTGTTCTTGAAGTAAGGCACATATTTAACACCCAAGAACAGTCCTGCTGACGCAGAACTGTCCTTGTGGAAATTGTAACACCCAAGAACAGTCCTGCTAACGCAGAGATGTCCTTGTGGGGAAGGGTTTAACACCTAAGAACAATCCTGCTGCGCAGAACTGTCCTTGAGGGAAGGAGTTAACACCCAAGAACAGTCCTGCTGACGCAGAACTGTCCTTGTGGAAATTGTAACACCCAAGAACAGTCCTGCTAACGCAGAGATGTCCTTGTGGGGAATAGTTATTTTTTTGGTTCAATTTTCCAGAATTGAACCATTAAGATAATTTACGGCTGATGAGGGGATATATCCCGACAAAGTCGGGGCAGAGGGGAGTGCTTTTTTAACACCCCTCCGAACGCGGCTAATCGCCACGCCCACAGTGCATCGCTACGCTTGCGCAGTCAGGCGGGCGAGCCGCGTTCACCTCCCCTCAAAGAGGGGAGGAAGCGAAAGAATAATTCATTTTTTTCTCCCCTCAGGGAGGGGGTTATTATTAATTATTGGCGGGTTAATTCTGGTTTAGGTATCCGTTTATAAAGCTATGTGCCGACATAGTTTTTTTATTTTGTGGCTGAAGGGAGTTGATTTTTAAGGTAGTGTGATTCGCACAAGTTAGGTAAAGATTGTTATTTTGGGTAAATAATTTTAAAGATTTTTGTTTATGTTTTTTATCGGCCAATTCTATATCAATAAGTTTGATATTTATTTTTTTATCGTTGAGTGTTAGTTGGGTGTATATACCCGGCCAAGGGGTATAAGCACGCCACATATGATAAATTGTATTAGCATCTTGGTTGACTGTGATAAGCCCATCTTCTTTTTGGATAAGTTTAGTAAAGCTGGCTAAGTCGTGTTGTTGGGGCTGGGGAGTAATGTTTTGTTTAATATAAGCTGGCATAGTGTCAATTAGAAGTTTGGCTGATAAATGGGCTAATTTATCTGACAAGCTGGTAAAGTTGTCTGTTGGTGTAATGTTTAAATTGCTTTGTGAGACAATATTGCCGTGATCCATTTTTTCATCAAGTTCTATAATAGTCACACCAGTTTGTTTATCATTGTTTAAAAGAGCGGTTTGTATGGGTGAGGGACCACGATATTTAGGTAAAAGTGAGGGGTGTATATTGAGTGTATGGTGAGTGGGTAGATAAATAATATCAGCAGGTAAAATTTTTCCGTAAGCAGCCACTATAAACATATCAAAAGGAATTGTTTTTAGTTGTTGAATAAAATTTTTATCTATTTTTTCTGGTTGAAAAATAGTTAAGTGGTGTTTCTCGGCAGTTAATTTAGCTGGGGGAGGGGTTGTTTTTTTGCCACGCCCCGCGGGTCTGTCGGGTTGGCAAATAAGAGCCTTGAGATTGATACCATGGCCGTGTTTAATAATTTTTCCAATTATAATGGAGGCAAAATCAGAGGTGCCAAAAAAGATTGTATTTGTATTGGGTTGGTGTTGCATATTATATTATTGTGGCGTATCAATTTGATGTGGCGGAGTGGTTGTTTTGTCAATAAACAGGATACCATTTAAATGATCACATTCATGCTGGATAACGCGAGCTATAAAGTTTTTAAAATTATGTTGGATAAATTGGCCTTGTCTATTGTAGTAGCTCAATTTAATTTTTTTATGGCGTTTGACTGGGCCGAAAAGATTGGGTATAGATAAGCAACCCTCTTCAAGAATATCTTTACTAAAAGATTTTTTGATAATTTTGGGATTAATCATAATGTGTGGCTGGTCAGCTAAGTTGATAGCAAAAACACGCATTAGTTGATTTACTTGGGGTGCGGCTAAGCCCACTCCATCTGCTTTGAACATAGTTTCACCAAGTTTATCAAAGAATTTTTGCCATTTAGGTTGGTTTATTTCTTCAAGATTAAATTTGCTTGAGGGGCTGCGTAATGTTTTTTCGTATTGGGGTAGGGTAATAATTTTCATATAACACACTTAATTAGTCCAGTAAACGGATAGGGTCAATGTCAATTAAATGATTGGTTGGTATTTGCTTTATAATATTTTTTAAGCTCTGCGGCTGATTGTGTTTAATAATAATATTGAATTTAAATTTATTTCTAATTTTTTTGCGAGTGATGTTAAAAGGGGGTAAAATCTGAAAATCACTGTAATGAATGATCTGTTTATAAGTGTGGTGTATGGTTTTAAAGGCGGTTTGGTAATTTGGATGCAGATAGCTTATTTTTATCAACTGGCAAAAAGGGGGGTAGTTCATATCTTTCCTGAATTTTAGCTCATTTTGGTAGAAAGTTGCAGGACGTTGTTCTTGAAGGGATTTAATAATAGGGTGCTTTGGTTTAAAAGTTTGGATTACAAAAATAGCATTTTTTTTAGCATATGTCAATAAGTGCTGGAGTAGTTGGTATGCCTTTTCTGAAGATTTAAATTCAGCGTGTTGCCAAAGCTGATCCGCATGGATGGCACTTATGAGATTGAATTGTTGCCAATCAATTTTATTTAAGGCAAACTGTGTACCCAGCACAATATTTTGTTTTTGGTAGTTGATATTTAATTGAGGTTTACTTTGGTCAATCCTATGAATATTAAATTTGGGAAAAAATTTTTTAAGGCGCGACTCAATTTTTTGAATACCCAGACCGGTGGATTTTAAATTAGCGCCGTTGCATTTGGGACAAAATGGAGGCACATCTTCGCTGTAGTCGCAATAATAACAGACTAATTCACTGTTTTTAGTTTTAATGAGAGGCAAGGCACAGTGCGGGCATTTAAAGATAAGTTGACAGTCTTGGCAAGTGGTTGCGCTGGAATCCCCCTTTTTATTGACTAAAATAAAGATATTAGTTTTTTTACGTTTAGCTAATTCTTGGATAGAGTTGTCTAAATCGTCTGAAATAAAGGTAAAATTTTTTTTGCCAATTTCATTTGCTAAATTGGTAATAATAATTTTTTGATGGCTTTTGTCAGATGATGGTTTTAATTGCGCTAAATGATAACTACTAATCGAAGGCGCGTATGAGTTAAAGATAGGCGTGGCGCCATAATTTTTTGACATACTCAGAGCAACCTGATAGGTGGTATAGCGAGGATTCATATCGTACTGTTTGTGGTCATCAATATGTTCATTATGTATGATAATATATGAAAGCTGGTTGTATGGGTAAAAAAGGGCGGAGCGGGTGCCAATAAAGAGTTGGTAGTTGTCAATTTGATTGGTGGCAAGCCAGTTTTTTATTTTGTCGTTTTTTTTAAGGTTGCCGTGGAGGGCTTTAAATTGGTTATGGTTAAGTGATAGGGATTTTTGGAGCTGATAAATATCTTTGATTTGGGGGACCACCAAAAGAATTTTAGATTTATTTTTTTTGGCTTGGTTAATTTTTTTAAGGTAAAAATCATTTCTTGTGCGTGGAGTGTGCCACCAAAAATATTGGGTTTTGCCAGGTTTATTTTTTTTAGTATTAACAATATTAATAGGTCCCCAATCCTTGGAAGTAAGGCGGGGTAGAGTAGAGTGAATAAAAAGTGAGGGTGAGACAAAATAAAATGAGGCGAGTTGGCTGAAAAGTTGTAGTTGTTTTTTAGTAAAAATGGGTTTTATGTCTACCACCTCTAATATAGATTTTAATTTATTTTTATATAGACTTTGCTTTTGTATATGGTAAACAACACCTGTAGAAGTTGAGTTTCTGAGGGGAATTGTTACAAGTTGACCTACTGTTAGATTATTTTGCAGATGGGGTGGAATATGGTAGCTGAGATAAGATAAATTGCGCGGCATCTTTTTAGTTGGAATAATTTGGGCTATCATAGGGTTAATATAGCATAAAAAGATCAATCTATAAATTATTAAATCGTTAAATTGCTTTGAGATTGAAGTATTGGTGATTATTTGTAAATTTTAATGGCAGTTAGCTTTTATTGACATTTGGTTTTTTTTTAGTTAAAATATTAGACAAGATTTATTTAGCTAAAATTATTCAATGGCTGAAAAAATTAAAATTAAAGGTGCGCGTGTTCATAACTTAAAAGGTATTCATGTAGAGTTGCCTAAAGATAAATTGGTAGTCATTACAGGTCTTTCGGGTTCTGGTAAATCTAGCTTGGCTTTTGATACCATTTACGCTGAGGGCCAGCGTAGATATATGGAAAGTTTGTCAATTTATGCCAGGCAATTTTTAAAAAGCAAAGATAAGGCAGACGTAGATCAAATAGAAGGACTCACACCAGCGATCGCCATAGATCAACGGCCGGTAACTCATAATCCCCGCTCTACAGTGGGCACTATGACAGAAATATATGATCATTTACGGTTGCTTTTTGCGCATTTGGGTCAGGCACATTGTCCAAGATGCGAGGATAAAATTACAAGTCACAGCATCTCGGAGGTAGAAGAAAAAATTATTAAATTGAGCCAAAATAGTTGTGTGTTATTACTTGCTCCGGTGGTGCGAGGTGAAAAAGGAGAACATAAAAACATTTTACAGCAATTAAAAAAGGCATATTATGATCAAGTGCGCATAGATGGTTATATTTGCAGTATAGACGACGCTTTATCTAAAAACGTGGACTCAGACAAACCACACACACTGGAAGTGGTAGTTGATAGAGTTAAACTTTTAGACGGTTCACTTAAAAAATTTGACTGTGAGAAGCTAAACAAACGTGATAAGCATCAAATGGGATTGTTTTATAAATTAGTCAAAAAAGCACTGGATTTAAGTGATGGACAGTTGGTAGTTTTTGATATTTTAAAGCAAGCTGAGCATTATATGGGTACCAATTTATCTTGCTCTAAATGTAAGATACAGTTGCCCAAGGTTGACGCTCAGTTTTTTTCTTTTAATTCACCCAAGGGAGCCTGCCGTGATTGTAAGGGGCTGGGAACTAGATTGGAAGTGGATGAAGATTTGGTTATTCCTAATAAAAAATTAACTATTGAAGAAGGGGCTATTCGGCCTTGGTCAAGAATTAGCGGCAATGGACAACAAAAACAGCTGGATATTTTAAAAAAGATTGGAGAAAAAAATGGTTTTAGTTTGGAAACCCCAATAAATAAAATGGACAAAAAACAATTAGATATTATATTTTATGGTTTAACCAAATACCAAGAATATGAGGGCATAGCAGATAACTTACTTAGGCGGTATAATGAAACAAGTTCAAGTTATATTAGAAGTGAATTGGAAAAATATATGAAGCAAAAAATTTGCAGTAGCTGCCAAGGGATGCGACTTAAGAGGGAGGTGTTGGGTGTTGTTTTGGGCGGAAAAAATATTAGCCAATTGTCGCAGATGAATTTGATTAAGATAAGAGATTTTTTGAAGGGTTTAAGCTTTAATAAGGGACACCAAGCCATAGCTAAGCCAGTTATTAAAGAGATTGTGTTTAGGTTGGCTTTAATAATTGATATTGGGTTGGATTATTTGTCACTGGATAGAAGTGTGAATAGTTTATCTGGTGGCGAAGTGCAAAAGATACGTTTAGCTACTCAGATTAGCTCGGATTTAAGCGGGGTTGTTTATGTTTTAGATGAGCCATCAATTGGTTTACATGAGAGAGATAATCAGAAACTTTTAGCGAGTTTAAGAAAATTACAAAAATTAAATAATACAGTTATCGTAGTGGAGCATGATCGCACTATGATTGAAGCGGCTGATTGGGTCATAGATATAGGGCCGGGTGCTGGTAAGCACGGAGGAAAAATTGTATCTGTTGGTAGTCCTGATAAAATTAAAAAAGATAAAAAATCGCTCACTGGCCAATATTTATCAGGTAAAAAACACACCAGTCTAAGCGCTCATAAGCCAAGGGGTAATGGTAAATATTTAGAGATAATTGGCGCGAGTGAATTCAATTTAAAAGATATTGATGTTAAAATTCCACTGGGTAAGTTTGTGTGCTTAACTGGAGTTTCAGGTTCTGGTAAGTCTACCTTGATGAATGATATAGTATCTCGGGCTCTGGCTAAACATTTTTATGGTGCCAAAGATGACCCTGGCAAGCATAAACAAATTAAAGGACTAAAAAATATAAATAAAGTAGTGACTATTGATCAGTCACCAATTGGCAGGACTCCAAGGTCTAACACGGCTACGTATACGGGTGTGTTTACTTATATCCGTGATTTGTTTGCTGATTTGCCTGAGGCAAAGATTAAAGGCTTTGAAGTAGGACAATTTTCTTTTAATGTTAAAGGCGGTAGATGCGAGGCGTGCCAAGGAGATGGTGTAGTTAAAATTGAAATGAATTTTTTGCCTGATATTTATGTGGAGTGTGAGGAATGCCATGGCAGGCGCTATAATAATGAGGCGCTTGAAATATATTATTATGATAAAAATATAGCTGATGTATTGGATATGACAGTAGAGGAGGCAATGGATTTTTTTGATGATATTTCACAGATTAAAAATAAGCTAAAAATTTTAAATGATGTGGGTTTGGGGTATTTAGAGTTAGGCCAGCCAGCGCCAACTTTATCTGGTGGAGAGGCGCAGAGGGTTAAGTTGGCGACCGAGCTTTCCAGGAGATCAACTGGAAAAACACTTTACATTTTAGATGAGCCGACTATTGGTTTGCATGCAGATGACGTAAATAAATTGCTTAAAGTATTAAATAAATTGGCTGATAAAGGCAATACTGTTTTAGTGATTGAACACAACTTGGATGTAATAAAATCAGCTGACTGGATAATTGATTTAGGCCCTGAAGGCGGTGATAATGGGGGAGAGTTGGTAGTAGAAGGCACCCCAGCCCAAGTGGTTAAGAGTAAAAAAAGTTATACTGGTTATTATTTAAATAAGTTGAAAAATAAATAATAATCAATTTAAGAGTATAATTATTATTTTGATGTTTGTTAGTAGTGGCAGGATGCACAAGGTTGACATTTTTTGTATATGAGTTAAAGTAATATGAAACCTAAAAAATGTAGTTTGTAAAATTAAATAAAGGAGGAAAAAAATGAAGTATTTAAATTTATTTTTAATAATCATTTTGAGCTCTGGCAATTTATATTCCCAAGAAGGGCCAGAGGGGGGATTAAAATACGAAAAAATAATTTTATCCAAATGGTCGGTTGTGCCAATGAGCACTTTGTGGGCCTATACCACAAATTATTTGGATAAAAATTAGGAAACCATGGAAGGTAACCCAAATGAACCCTGGACGGACCATCATTTGCACTCTGGTTTTTTACTGCATCTGATGGGAGTATGGCTGAAGAATTATCAGCCCGAATTTTACGAAGATAATTTTGGGGTTCGGGTATGGGCCAATATGGCCCATATGATTATGCTGGATGATGTTTACCAGCATCTTATTTTACAGCCGAATGATGAATATTACGGGCCAGGTGATCCATCTCGTAAAATGGCGAACAGCCCACTTGGTGGATATTATCATTGGGCGCTGCGCCAACAAAGGTCTCAAGAATTTTGGCAATTTACTTTTTTCCATATACCTGTTTGGCGCGGATTGGATATTTCTGTCGGGCATTTTCAGGGGGTGTACTTTGGAGTCAATTGGAATTTGGTTCAAAGTAGTGATTATCATAACCCAATCTATATCGGTATTGACTTCGTTTCAAAATTTATATTGGGTTATGATAAAAAAACCCGAGTTAATATAAACCGGGTTGTGATTGGACCCAGCTTTAAAATGATTGGCTGGGGTTCAGTTGAAATAGCATTTGGTTTTGGACCGCGTATCTGGTGCGGTAGCCAACAGGGAAAAGTTGATTTTACGCCATGGATCGGCGTAGGGTTGAGGTAACATAGTGGCCGGTTTGGGAGATAAACCCAACCGGCTTTTTTTATTTAGTTTTAAGTGTTAAACTTAAAATATGCAACAGGCAATTTTAAATACACTTAAATATTTTGACGTATTTGACTATCCATTGACTCAAGACGAGCTGTGGCATTGGTTGTTTGTCAGGGGTGAGCAACAAGTTGATTTAGCTAAATTTAGTCAACTGTTAGCAGATTTAGAAAATCAAGGCAAGCTCCAGCGTAAAAATGGATATTTGTTTTTACCAAATAGGCAAAAGTTGGTTGAAGTTAGGCACACAAGGGAAGGCGTGAGCTATAAAAAAATGCGGCGAGCTAAGATTATGGGGCGCATTTTGTCTTTAATGCCGGGTGTGAGAATGATTTTAGTGGTTAGCAATTTAGGTTATTTAAATGCCGAAAAAGAGGCAGATATTGATTATTTGATTGCGGTAGAGCCGGGTAAGATATGGACAGCCAGGTTTTGGGCAGTTGTGTCTATGAAATTATTGCGCCAGCGCCCCCGAGCAGGCAAAAGTAAAAACAAGGTGTGTTTAAGTTATTTTGTAAATACATACAGTTTAAATTTGGAGACAACCAAAATCGATGAGGTTGATTTGCATTTATTTTATTTAGTCAGTCAGGTGCAGCTTGTTTATGATGAGGATAATTATTGGCAGAAATATTGTAAAGCGAATCAATTTATTACAAAATATTTAGTTAATTTTAATTTTGCTGAGAAACAAAAAAAACATCAGATTTCAAATAGATGGGATTGGATAAAAAAAATTTTTGAATTATCAATACTGCCTTTTGAGGAAATGTTATATAAAAAAATACAGTTACAAATGATGGATAAAAGATTGAAACAAGCAAAAAATAGGGGAGATAATAAAGTTATTGTAAATGATCAAATGTTAAAACTGCATTTAAATGATAAACGCGAGGAGATTAATAAACAAATATTAAATTAATTATGAATTACTTAGTTAGATTCAAAAATCAAGTTTTAAACAATCCATTGGAGTATCTATTTTATTTATTTATTTTTTTATTACCTTGGCAGGTAAGGTGGATTGTTCAAGAAGCTACTTTAAATGGTGAAGTTTTGGAATATGGCAGGATAAGTCTGTATGCTTTTGATATAGTTTTATTGATTTGGCTTTTTTCCTTTGTGGTTTTTTCTATTATTAAAGATAATAGTATAAAATTTAGCTTTAATAAAATTGTTTTAGCTTTAGCTTTATTTTGTTTATACGCAGTACTTAGTATTTTTTGGGCAGAGCAGGAGATGATTGCGTTTATATGGTCAGCACGTATGGTACTTGGTTTGGCCATGTTTGGAGTTTTGCAGAAAATAATTTTTTCTCGCGTGCGTTTAGCTGTTGTGGTGGCCATGGCGGGGGCTTTGCAGGGTTTTTTGGCTATATGGCAATTTTTCAGCCAATCTGTTTGGGCAAGTAAATGGCTTGGTATAGCAGAGCAAAGCGCAAGGTTTTTAGGCGTTAGCGTGGTGGAGTTTGGCATAGAACGTTGGTTGAGAGCTTATGGGTCGTTGCCTCATCCCAATATTTTAGGCGCCTTGATGGTCTTGGTATTAGTGGCACTTTTTGTATTAATAGCACATATAGAAAAAAGGCAGCATAAGATATTTATTTTAAGCATTACCGCTTTGACAGTCTTGGGTTTATGGTTTAGTTTTTCGCGCGCAGCTTGGCTGGTGGCAGGATTGGTTTTGGTAGGGGGCGTATTTTTGTTTTATTTTTATATCCGTGATAAATGGTTGCGCCAATTTGTTAGGGGGTGGCTGGGATTTGTGCTGTTATTGGTTGTCTTTTCAACGGTAGCCAGCTGGTCCTTGGTGGAGACAAGATTGCACTTAGGCCATACTGAGAGATTGGAGATGAAATCCAATATAGACAGATTGGCTGGTTATACACAGGCGAGGCAAGTATTTGAAAGAAATTATCCGATAGGCACGGGACTGGGTAATTATGTATTTGCCATTGAGGGAGAATATAGCGGGCCATATAGAGCTTTTGATATTCATCCTGTGCATAGCAGTTTTTTGTTAATTACAGCAGAGCTTGGTTTAATGGGGTTGGTTTTATTAGTATTGGCTTTGGGCGGACTGGTCTATTGTTTAGTGAAGTATAGGAAATGGGTTTATTTAGCTTTATTAGTGGTGTGGTTGGCTTTAGCGCAGTTTGATCATTTTTGGTGGACTAACGCCACAGGAGTCTATGTAAGTTGGTTGATTATAGCTATAATTTATTTAAGTTTTCAAGAAAAACAATCAAGTTCGGCTAAGTGGTCGGGAAAATAGAGCGGTGAGTTAAATTGTGTTATAATTATAGTAGGGTTATAATAATTTATTTAACATCTTATAAATTAATTTTAAAATTATGCCTACTAATTTTTTTTATAATAGGCGTATTTGGAAAAAGTGCGTAAGTTTTTTGTTTTTGCCTCTAATTGTCTTTGGAGGTTTTTTTATTTGGTTCAATTTTGCTGTAGCGGTGGGGCCGACCTATGTGAGCGATATTGAAGAGCCCACCACGTGGACCAAAAGCAACAGCCCTTATATAGTAAGAGCAAGTTTGAATAAAAGGGTATATTTTATTAGCGATGAGCTGACAATTGAGCCGGGGGTGGTGGTTAAGTTTAAATCTGATTTATACAATGGGCGTTATGCTGGATTAAAAGTATCTGGGCCGAGTGGAAAGATGGTCGCGCAAGGTACACAACAAGAGCCGATTGTTTTTACTTCATATTATGATAATCAATATGATAGCGAGGTGGGAGCTGGAAAAGAAGTGGCTAAAGGAGAGTGGCGAGGATTGCAGTTTGATGGAGATGAGTCTGTCTTAGAAAATGTGATTATACGGTATGGCGGGAGAAGGCAAGCTTTAATAGAGTTTAATACAAATTCACAGGCTAACTTAAAAGACGTTACAGTAGAGTATAGTGAATATGGCGCTATTTCAGTTGATGGTGGCGCTAAACCGATTTTAGATGGTTTGGTCATAAATGACAATCGCACAGCGTTAAGGGCTAATAATCGGGCTGGCAAGGGTATTTTGAAAAATTCTATTATTAAAAATATTTGGGGTGATGATATTTTTAAAATTCATGCAGATAGTTGGTTTGAGTTTGAAAATAATAGTTATCAGGATAATTACAGGGCAAGGCATAAATTGTTTGGCACAGCTACCAGAGAGGCCACTTGGTATGATTTAGCCGTGCCTTATAAGTTTGACCATGTTTCAATTGGGTCAAGTGGCTTGATACATATTGAGCCGGGCGTGGTATTTAAATTGGGTGGCAATCAGAGATTGGTGGTCAATGGAGAGTTGGACGCGAGAGGTGAGGAAAATAATCCTGTTGTGTTTACTTCATTTTTTGATGATAGTGTTGGCGGAGACACTAACCAAGATGGTGATGCTACTTTGCCATCTGCTAATGATTGGGGAGAGTTAATTTTTGAAAATAGTTCAGCTACTTCAACTTTGGATTATGTGGAATTGCGTTACGCTGGTGATTATCATGGAGATTTTTCAGGCATAATGTATTTAACAAATCATTATAATGGGATTAGAGTTGAGTATGCCAAGTTAGCAATCAATAACTCCAAAATAGCTTATAACAAC
Organism: uncultured Gammaproteobacteria bacterium; assembly: GCA_964628705.1. Classification (GTDB taxonomy): domain Bacteria; phylum Patescibacteriota; class Patescibacteriia; order UBA2196; family GWA2-42-15; genus CAZVLW01. Next base: position 10,922 of record CAZVLW010000004.1, on the reverse strand, counting down.
CGGACAGGGATTGCCTGTGTTGATGGGTGTGGTTTGAGTATAAAAAATAGTGAAATTAACGGGCATGAAAGAGGTATGGGTTTTATTGGTGAATTAGCTAATTTGCCTACAATCAAGCAAAACAAGATATATAATAATTCAAAAACTGGATTAAGAAGTTGGTACAATGAAGAGATTGACGCAACTTATAATTGGTGGGGAGATGATTCTGGGCCAACTCATCAAGATAACCCTGAAGGAAGTGGTGATAAAGTTGAGGGGGATGTTTTATATGATCCATGGATAGGCAAAGCGTCAGATGAGTTAGACCCAGTCATTATCATTCCGGGGATAATGGGGAGTAAGTTGAATAGAGATCATGATTCGGGTTATGAAGTATGGACTAATCTAGATAGAATGTTAATCTCTCGTTCTGACGAGTTTTTAAACGAATTAGCATTAACTCAGAATGGTTACCCAAATTTATCCAATCCATTAGTAGTGCCGTCTAATATTATTAGAGATACATTTTTTAGTGATTATTGGGATGGATTAATAAGTACATTAAATGATAAGGGTTATACGGAAAATGAGAATTTGTTTGTTTTTCCCTATGATTGGAGATTTGATAATAAGTGGGTGGCAAGCGATAGCCCCATGTCTTATGTTGTAACCTTACAGGATAAAATAGCAGAGGTGAAAGAGAAAACAGGCAAACAGCAAGTAGTTTTAATAGCGCATTCTATGGGTGGTTTAATCGCTAAATATTATATGAAATATTATAATCAAGATGATGCTATTAAAAAATTTATTGATATAGCTACACCTCATTTAGGTGCGCCAAAGGCTTTTAAAGTTTTAATGTATGGGGATAATATGGGTATAGTTATAAACAATGTTAATATTTTAAATCCATTACGAACTAAATATATTGCTCAAAATATGCCATCAGTATACCAGCTATTGCCAAGTAAAAAGTATTTTAGTAATAATAGCCAAGATGACAATTCTTATATAGCTGACATTCATGATTTGGATGAAAATGGCATTAAGGGTAATTTGGATTTTGAGCAGTCCATAGAGTTTATGCAAAATACAGGCCGTAACAGTTATTTGCTTAGTTTTGTAGATGATCTACATAGTTTGATTGACGAGTATTCTCCTAAATTGGATAATATAGAGACATATAATATTGTTGGTTCAGGCAGTCCAACAATTGGAAAAATTTATGTTCTAAATAAAGAAAAAACAGGTGGTTGGGAGTATGGTTTAAAGTATATTAATGGAGACACAACTGTGCCTTTTGGCAGCGCAGATTATTTTTTAGCAGATGATACTTATTATTATTCCAGCACACAACATGCTGAGTTGCCAAGCGCGGAGGGCGTTAAGTATTTAGTCGGTGCTATTGTAGAAGACAGATTAGATAATTTTGATTTTTCAATTTATGACAACTTGGCAGTAGACAAGCAAAATATAGAAAAAATTACAGGCACCCAAGTTAGTTTTCATAGTCCAGTAGAAGTGCATGTGTATGATGAAAATTATAACCATTTAGGTCCAGATGAAAATGGTGATATTGAATATGGGATTAAGGGCGCGCAATATGACATTATTGAGGATAACAAGTTTATTTTTCTGCCATCAGGTGAAAATTATGAAATAAAAGGTATGGCTACAGCTAAGGGCAAATTTAATAGTAGGGTACACGAGATAGTCGCAGGACAATACAAGCAAATGGTTTATTATAACGAAGTGGAGCTTGATCAATTTGGTGCAGAGATAGAATTAACAATTCAAGACGTTCAAACCAATTATAATATGCGACTTGATCAAAACGGCGATGGATTTTTTGAAAAT
>CAZVLW010000004.1:0-9073 GCA_964628705.1 uncultured Gammaproteobacteria bacterium | reverse complement strand
AATGAGATTGAGCCAAGCGCAATATTGGACTCTCAAGAAAGCCAAGATTTTATAAAGCCAATTACCATAAGCCAATTAAATGGAATATTGGGCAATGGTGATTGGTATGTAAGTAATGTGGAGGTCGTTTTGGATTCAGCTGATAATCAAGGTGGTGCTGGTATATTAAAAACAGAGTATAGCTTAGATAATGGAGAGAGTTGGATAAATTATAGCCAACCAATAATATTTAATCAAGATGGAGTGCACAAATTGATTTATGCTGCTGTTGATAGAGCTGGTAACAGGGAATCAGTTCAAGAGTTGACTATTAAAATTGATAAGACTCCCCCTAAGATTGATATTATACAGCCAGTAGAGAATGGATTTTATCTGCGTTCTGAGTTTTTGGAGGTTAAATATGAGTTAGAAGATTTGATTTCTGGAGTGAATCCTGATAAAACCAAAGTTTGGTTTAATGGAGAAGGAATTTCCGATGATTTGTTGGTTGATGTGTTTAATTATAATTTAGGAGAACATATTATAAAATTTTATGCTGAAGATAAAGCGGGTAATTTTAAGATTGAGTATATTACTATTGAGGTGGGTGCTAATATAGGAAGCACTATTTCAGATACAAATAGATTATACCAAGAGGGTGATATATATTATGAATGGGTAAGAAATAGGATAGTGGATAAATTGGAAAGGGCACAATATTATTATGATTTATATGACAATTCCTATAGAGATCGTTTGTTGCAAATATATCAAAGATATTTAAATATCGTCTCTAATGAATTATTTAGTTATCATAGGAGTTATTTAATGAGTGACAAGGCTTATGCTATCCTTAAAGAGGATATTGAATATATTATTAATGATTTATTAAATAAATAAAAAATATGAGAAAAACAAAAAATATTGTATATCCTGTAATCTATTTGTTGATATTTGTTTTTTTTCCTTTGGTAATTTTGCATAAACCAATTTTATTTTATGATATTAGTTTCTATTTAATATATTTTATTTTTATTTTGCCGTTAACCTTTATAATATATCTTATACTTTTTAATTTTTTAAGTAATAAAAAAAACAAATTTAAAAAAAATATATTAATACAAATTTTATTTTTTATAATAATTTATGTTATTATTCTAATTTATTTATATTATTTAATTGCTAAGGCTTTTCAAAACTCATCATTCCCTTTTTAGATCAATGTATTTGTTTTAAAAATTTACCATATTTAAGTTATATATTTTAATTTTTATTGTCTTTATTTGATATAATTTTAATTTATATAACAGAATATTTAATAAGTCTAAATTGTAATAATATCCTTAAAGAGGATATTGAATATATTATTAATGATTTATTAAATAAATAAATTTTTATGCAAATTCAAAAAATATATTGGGTTTTATATCCCGTTTTATATTGGATATTAGTGGTTTTATTACCCTTAAAAATATTGCCAATTCTTATTAGTAACGGAAGTATTATTTTTAATTATTTTTTAGTGGTGCCATTATTGTTATTATTTATACCTTATAAGTTAGTTGATGTGTATACTAAAAAACAAAAATTTTATTTTATTCTATTCGGCTTAGTTATACCTTTGATTTTATTATATGTATATTTGTATTACGAATTTCTTGTAGGATTTAATCCATCTTTTTAGTGATTACCATAGGTAGTTTTAAAAGATTTTTTTTGGGCTATTGTTTTATCTTTTACAGGTTGGCTTTTAGCTAAATTATTATTACAATTAACCAGCCACTTAAAAACCAGAGAGTAAATAACTCCGATTAGTTGAAGTTGGTTGATGTGATATAATTAGTGGGGAGGGGTGAGGGTATCTTAGAGATACCTTAAAGGTATCTCTAAGATAAATTATTAATTAAATTTTACTATGAAAACCAGACGCCAAGTGCAAAATCGCCATATAAGAAAATTGGGCAGAACAGGCCGTGGTGCCAGTATCTCTTTAACTTTGCCAATTGAATTGGTCAGAGAGCTGAGATGGCGGGACAATCAAAAGGTGACAGCTTATAAATACGGTAATGGTATTTTAATTAAAGACTGGAAAAAGTAATTTATGAAAAAAAACTTTTCTACAAGTAAAGAAGGGGGAGGCCTCATTGATCACAATGGATCCCTCCCAGATAAGAAATATAGCCACGATTATATTTCAGAGGTAAAAAAGAAAGCACAAAATTTAAGAAGAGAGATCGGTAATAATTATAAGTTTAGCAAAGAAAAGATAAAGGGAGTATATTTAGCTCAGTTTTTAAATAATTTAGAGCAACAAATTAAAAAACTTGAAAAACCTCAAAGCGAGCAAGATAAATCCAAGATAGTAAGTGAGATGATGGGGCTAATGCAAGATTTAGAGGATTGGAAGAGGTTTAAAGATAATATTGGTTAAATTTCTTTAATCTTGGTAGTTTAAATGTGCTAATATAGTTGAAAATATGGGTATATTGGTATTATTTAAGTTATCCACAAGTGGGGTATAGGCAAGTTGATATATTTGTGTTAGACTTAATTTATCAAACTTCAAAATAAAAACAACATAAAAACAACCCAACCCAACCCACACAAAACAGCAACACAAAACAACTAAATAAACAAAATCAAAACCACTAAACTCCACCATTTTTTGAGCGGATCTCAAAGAGGTCAGTTCAAAAAAGTGGAGTTTTTTGGTGCTTTAGATCATCAGTCCATGTATATGCGGGCTGTTTTTATATATCCAGCCTTTGAGTAATTATAAATTTAAATAATAAATTTATGTCTGATAAGTTTAAATACTATTGGCTCTTGACAACAAAATAGTTATTGGTATAATTGAATAATAGACAATTAGCACTTAAGGTCGGAGAGTGCTAAGATGAAGAAATTTTAAATATAAAGTAATAATTTTTTGCTTTATCATTTAGGTAAAGTAAAGAATAGAGAAGGAGTATGAATTTAAAACCTTTAAGCGATCATTTGATCGTCAAGCCCTTAGTTGAAGAAAAAACTACTAAGGCGGGCATTGTTTTGCCAGAAACAATGGATAAAGAAAAGCCAGAACAAGGAGAAGTTGTGGCCGTGGGGCCGGGTCGTGTATTGGACAATGGTAACCGTTTAACTATGTCAGTTAAGGAGGGGAATAAGGTGCTATTTAAAAAATATGCGCCAGATGAAATAAAGGTCAACGAAGAAGATCTTTTTGTATTATCAGAATCTGATGTATTGGCAGTAATAGAATAATTACTGCAATCATTATTAATTAATTAAAGATTTATATGGCTAAGCAAATTTTATTTAATGAAAAAGCAAGACAAAGCCTTAAAGCAGGGGTGGATAAATTGGCCAATGCGGTGAGAGTTACCCTTGGGCCAAAGGGTAGAAATGTGGTTTTGGGGGAAAGTTTTGGTTCTCCCACCATCACTAAAGATGGTGTAACTGTGGCTAAAGAAATTGAGTTGGAGGATAAGTTTGAAAATATTGGAGCAGAATTGGTAAAAGAAGTTGCCAGTAAAACCAATGATGTGGCTGGTGACGGGACTACTACAGCTACACTTTTAGCTCAGGGTATTATCACAGAGGGTATTAAAAATGTAGCTGCCGGCGTGAGCGGCGTTGATTTGAAGAAAGGTATTGAAAAAGGTGCTAATGAGGTGGTTAACATTCTTAAAGAAGAAATCTCTAAGCCGGTTGAGTCAAATGAGGATATTGCCCATGTGGCATCTATTTCTGCGAATGACGCAGAAATTGGTAAAATTATAGCTAAAGTTATGGAGAAGATTGGCAAAGATGGCGTAGTTACAGTGGAAGAATCTCAAGAATTTGGGGTAAAAGACGAAATGGTTGAAGGTATGCAGTTTGATAAAGGTTACATTTCGCCCTATATGGTAACTGATAGCCAGAGAATGGAAGCTGTTTGGGAAGATCCTTATATCTTAGTAACTGATCAGAAAATTTCAGCAGTCAACGATATTTTGCCTTTACTTGAAAAAGTAGGTCAAAGTGGTAAAAAAGATATTGTAATTTTAGCAGAAGAAGTAGAAGGGGAAGCTTTAGCTACTTTTGTAGTAAATAAATTGCGAGGCACATTTAATGTGCTGGCAGTTAAAACACCGGGCTTTGGCGATAGAAAAAAAGAAATGTTAGAGGATATCGCTGTATTAACTGGTGCTAAGGTTATCTCAGAAGAAGTTGGTTTAAAATTGGAAAATACAGAAATTGAAGATTTAGGACGCGCTAGAAAAGTCGTGGCCACTAAAGAAAATACAACTATTGTGGAAGGTAAGGGGGATGCCAGTCAAATTGAGGAGAGAATTAAGAGGATTAAAAACGAAATTGATAAAGCTGATTCTGATTTTGATAAAGAAAAACTGCAAGAGAGGTTGGCAAAATTATCAGGTGGTGTGGCTGTGTTAAAAGTGGGCGCGGCTACAGAAATAGAAATGAAAGAAAAAAAGCACAGGATTGAGGATGCCTTGTCTGCTACCAGGGCGGCCATTGAAGAAGGTGTAGTGGTTGGTGGAGGAGTTGCTTTAATTAGAGCTTTGGGCAGGCTTAAAGATAAAAAATTTGAAGGTGAAGAAAATATCGGTTTAAATATTTTAAAGAGAGCCCTTGAAGAGCCGGTGCGTCAAATTGCCTATAACGCTGGTAAAGATGGTTCAGTGGTAGTTGAGGAAATTAAGAAACATGAAGGCGGTTTTGGGTATAATGCCAAAGAAAATAAGTATGAAGATTTAGTGCAAGCTGGTATTATTGATCCTACTAAAGTAACTCGTTCAGCCGTGCAAAATGCGTCTTCAATCGCAGCATTATTGCTAACTACTGAAGCGGTGGTGGCCGAGATGCCGGAAGAGAAAGATGAAGGAAATGGAGGCGGTGTATCTGCGCCTGCCATGGGTGGTGGAATGCCAATGATGTAATTTGATTTTGGACTAAATAAAGGCACGGCATAGCCGTGCCTTTTGGTTTGTTTAGTTTAAAAAAATAGTAAGATATGTTATAATAAGATTAATAAAGAGTTGTATAAAATGGGGGATAATTTAGAAAATTCAAAGTCGAGCAGCCAGCAACAAGGAGAGGCACAGTCCGCTCAATCTGATATGGATAGATTTTTTGATAAGTTAGACTCTAAAGAGCGCCAAGCAGAATTGGAAAAAGAGATTTTTATACAGCGTGACGATTTTTCAGATACGGTCAAGCAAAAAGGGCGGGGTAAATTTAAAGATTTAGCATGGTATATTGATAAATTTGCACCTCAAGTGATTACCCTTGCGGCTTTAGAGGTTTTAATTTATGTGTTGGCAATTTTTCCTGTTTGGCGGGTATGGATGGAGGAGGTGGTCTCACCTTTATTGTGGTTGGTATATTTGTTTTTTTTGGGTTGGTTATTTAGCAAGATTAGAGTGGATTTTAAAGAGGGGCTATGGCAAGCAACGGTGACGGTTTTTTTGGCAGGCTTGTCGTTGGGTATTTTGATAGCTATTTTTAAATTGATTTGGTTTCATGAATATTGGACAATTTTCAATTTGATTATTGAGCCCATGGTGCTGGCTTTATTAGGGGCAGGCATTGGGATGATAATAAATTTATTTATTAGAAAGTCAATTATTAATTAATAATATAAAAAATATGCCAGATAAAAAAACAGATATTAAGCCCACCCAAGATGAAAAAGTAATTGCTGCTCTCTCATATATTTGGGTGTTGTGTTTGATCCCATTGTTGACAAGACGTGAAAGTGATTATTGTCAATTTCACGCTAGACAGGGATTGGTGTTGTTTATTGGCTCTTTTGCTGTTATGGTGTTGGGTATGATCCCCATTTTAGGGTGGTTAATTATTTTACCCTTGGGATGGCTTTTGATTATGATCTTGTCAGTTTTGGGAATTATCAACGCACTACAGGGTAAGATGTGGGAAATACCTTATATTGCCAAATATGCCAAAAAAATAAATATTTAAGGAAGCTAATTTATTGAATTGGTGGCTAAAGCACAGCTTGGATAAAGCTGTGTTTTATGTTAAAATATATATAAAGTAAGTTAGCTTTATTATTTTGATAAAGCATTAATAATTAAGATAAGATCACATTATGGCTAAAGTAAAAAGTAAGAAATTTATTTTACACTTTGATGAGTTGAACAATAAGGATGTTCCTTTGGTGGGTGGTAAAAATGCCTCTTTGGGTGAAATGTATTTAAAATTAAAAAGCAAAGGCGTAAGAGTACCAAATGGTTTTGCTATTACTTCTTATGCTTATAATCATTTTTTAGAGTCAGCCGGCGTTAAAGATGATATTGAGAGAGTCCTGCAGGGCTTGGATACGAGTAATTTATCAAATTTGAGAAACAAAGGCAGGCGCGTGAGAGAGTTGATATTAGAGGCTGATTTAACCAAAGAATTGGAAGATGAGATATATCAGGCGTATAAGCAGTTGGTGGGTAATAAGAAAGTGGGAGTGGCGGTAAGAAGTTCGGCTACAGCTGAAGATTTGCCTGATGCCAGTTTTGCTGGTCAGCAAGAAACTTTTCTCAATATTACCGGTAAAGAAGAGTTATTGAAGGCGGTTAAAAGGTGTATGGCGTCGCTTTTTACTGACCGGGCAATTTCTTATCGTGAGGATAAAAAATTTGATCATTTTAAGGTATCTTTATCTGTGGGCGTGCAGTTAATGGTAAGGTCCGATAGGGGCACTTCCGGAGTAATGTTTACTGCTGATACAGAGTCTGGATTTGAGGATGCTTTGATTATTAATGCCAGTTATGGTTTGGGCGAATATGTGGTTAAAGGTGTGGTGACACCAGATGAGTATAGGGTTTATCAAAAAACCCTTGAGCAAGGATTTCCAGCCATAGTTTCTAAAAAAATTGGAGAAAAGAAAATTAAGTTGGTTTATAATAACAACTTAGACAAGCCCACTAAAAGAAAACAAGTTGCCTTAAAAGATAGAAAAAAATTTGCCATAGGAGACAAGGATATTTTACAGTTGGCCAAGTGGGGGATTCTAATTGAAGAACATTATGGCAAAAGTATGGATATTGAATGGGCTAAAGATGGTGTGAGTGGAGAGCTGTTTATTGTCCAAGCCCGGCCTGAAACTATTCACGCATCTGGTGATAAGACTGTTTTAAAAGAATACAGATTTAAGCGTAAGCATAAAAATAAAGTTGTTATTCAGGGCACCAGTGTGGGTAATAAGATTGGTTCAGGTAAAACTAGAGTAATTATAGATGTTAAAGATATGGACAAGTTTAAGAAAGGTGAGGTTTTGGTAACTGACTCCACAGACCCTGACTGGGAGCCGATTATGAAAATTGCTTCTGCTATTATAACAGATTCGGGAGGAAGAACTTGCCACGCGGCTATTGTTTCAAGGGAGTTGGGTGTACCTTGTATTGTAGGCTCAGGAGATGGTAGTAAAAAAATAAAAACCGGCCAGCAGGTGACAGTATCTTGTGCTGAAGGGGCAACGGGTTATGTATATGAAGGCATAGAACCATTTGAGGTAAAAAAAACTGATTTGAGCAATCTTAAAAAACCCAAAACTAAAATAATGATGAATATTGGAGTGCCAGAAAATGCTTTTACTCAGAGTTTAATTCCAAACGATGGAGTAGGGTTGGCTAGAGAGGAATTTATTATCAATTCTTATATTAAAATTCATCCAAACGCTTTGGTTAATTATGCTAAATTAAAAGATAAAAAAGTAAAAAAGCAGATTGATGAGTTGAGTGCTGGGTATGCGAATAAAAAAGAATTTTATATTTCAAAGTTGGCCGAGGGTATGGGCCAGATTGCGGCTGCTTTTTACCCTAAAGATGTAATTGTTAGATTGAGTGATTTTAAAACCAATGAATATGCTGAGCTAATTGGTGGATTAGATTTTGAGCCCGATGAATCAAACCCTATGTTGGGTTGGCGTGGAGCTTCAAGGTATTATGCTGATGATTTTAAGGAGGCCTTTAAGATGGAGTGCGAAGCTATTAAAAAGGTTAGGCAGGGATTCGGATTGGATAATTTGGTGGTGATGGTGCCTTTTTGTAGAACCATAGAGGAAGCACAAAAGGTATTGGAAGTGATGGAGAAAAACGGGTTAAAGCGTGGCCAGCGAATTAAGGTTAAGCGGCATAATTGGCGAGAGGGTAAGCAAAAAGAGTATAAGTTAAAACCTTTGCAGGTTTATATGATGACTGAGATACCTTCAAATGTAATATTGGCAAATGAATTTGCAAAATATTTTGATGGATTTTCAATTGGTTCAAATGATTTAACGCAGTTGACTTTGGGATTGGATAGAGATGCGGGAGAGTTGGCTTTTATTGGGAATGAAAAAAATGAGGCGGTTAAGATATTAATTTCAATTGCCATTGAAGCAGCACAAAAAAATAATAAAAAAATTGGTATTTGTGGCCAAGGACCAAGTGATTTTCCTGAATTTGCTGAATTTTTATTAAAACAAGGTATTGATTCTTTATCACTTAATCCCGATACAGTCATTAAAACTTTGGTAAATATCAATAAATTAGAGAAGAAAGGTGGTTTAAGTAGAAAGAAGAGAAAATTAAAAAAATAATTTATTTAAGATTGGTAAAAAATAGCGTTAATTAGTAACGCTATTTTTTTGACTTAGAGTAAAAATTGAAGTAAAGTGAAGATAGAAAACATAAAATCAACAAAGAGAAATATTATATAAACGTTTACAAATATAATAATGGAAGGGTGGCCGAGTGTGGCCCTACGGGCCATCTCCCGAAGGGAGAGTTAGGCGCATGTCACCCTACGGGTGATCCCCCGAAGGGGGACTTGAATAAAATTATGCATTACGTATATTTATTAAAAAGTAAAGAGTACTACTGGCACTATATAGGATGTAGTAGTAATTTAAGACAAAGAGTGGATAGGCATAATGCAGGAATGGTAAAAGCAACGAAATATTATAGACCTTTAAATTTAATATACTATGAAGCGTATGAAAAATTGGATATTGCTAGAAAAAGAGAGTATGATTTAAAAAATAATAATCAACAAAGAGAAATATTATATAAACGTTTACAAATATAATAATGGAAGGGTG
>CAZVLW010000003.1:0-35039 GCA_964628705.1 uncultured Gammaproteobacteria bacterium | reverse complement strand
AACAAGCTGTCAAAAAAGAAATTAAGGAAAAGGAAAAAGAGAAAGAGAAAAAGAAGAAAGAGGAGCTTAAAAAAGAAATACAAGAGGCGGAAGAGGAAAAGAAAATTGAGGAAAAGGTTAAAAAGAAGATGAAGAACTGATTTATGAATATGTTAATTTTGTGAAAATTAATTAACCATTAAATTGATGATTTATATGCCGAGAACTATTTCTATTGAAACTGTTAATAAAATAGAGCAAAAGGTTTTAGCGGTTGCATAAAAAAGTGGTAGTGGATGATTATTCAGGCGATTTTTATATATAAGTTTGAAGGTTAGTAAAAATTTAGTGATATAATTATATGCCCCAAGAAAATTTACAACCAGATTCCGTTTTAGAACCAACGCCAAGGCAGCGAAAGCTCTGGCCGTGGATTGTTTTAGCGGTTGTTATTACTGCGGTGATAGTCGGCTCTATAGTGTGGTTTCAGGTGAGTAATAGTCAAGCGAAGTTTGTTTCTTACCAGCAAGATCAAATTAATAGTTGTGAATATTTGTTGGCTATGGAAAAGGGGTTACTTACGGAGTGCCGAGAAAAACTGGAGGAAGCAAAAATAAGCAGTGAAGATGAAGTTACCGAGGTTGGAGGGTTGCGGCCGTGCAAAGCAGATAATGACTGCCAGTCGGGTTATCAATGTAATTTGTCACTTAGGTGTAGTTTGACTAGAGACGGAAAAGAATGTCGTAAAATTGGTGACGGCAAGTGTCATCAGTTGTGTCAAAATGACGAAGGTTGTCCTTTTGGGCAATCGTGTCAAAGCTATCCAGTTTGGCAGGGTGATGTGGGTAGTGAAGTGATGCTGTGTGGGTATGATAAGGCGTATGTTTTTTTAAGAAAAATTATTTTAGAGGTGAGTACTGACTTTGTTATTAAGGATGCGGTTTTTAAGTGGAAGGATTGCGATGAGTATAAGGAAGAACTGATTTTGTCGGATGACAGCACAATTGACGTTTTAAAATGTGCCAATCTAAAAACTTTAGATATTGATGGATACCAGATCATAGCGGACGAGTCAGCTTTTGAGGGGGTTAATATATATGGTATTTTAAAAGAGGAAGGATTTGAAAAAAGTTTTGTTAATAAAGTAGACGGGACTATTAGTGGCATAAGCGGCTATCAGAGAGATAATTTAGTATGTCAAGTAATTAATAAATATAAAGGCGGAAAAGATGATATTTATAGAAAATTATTGAGTAGCCAGGGTAGTGATTTAAAGAGATCAATAACAATTAAATGCGGAATATTAACAGAGTGAAACATAAACAAGTTATGTAATATAGTTAGATTTTATTTTAGTATTTAGTTTGTTAAATTTTTAACTTTTAGATTAGGGTAGTGAGCTAGTAATAAATAGTATATGCCCCAAGAAAATTTACAACCAGATTCCGTTTTAGAACCAACGCCAAGGCAGCGAAAGCTCTGGCCGTGGATATTATTATCAGCGGTTATCACAGCTGTGGTGGTTAGTTTTTTGGTTTATCTTCAGGTGAGTTCCAGTCAGGTAAAATTTATCGCTCACCAGCAAGACCAAATTGAGAGTTGCCATAGTTTGCTCAGCACGGTTGAGGAATCAGTCGCGGAGTGCCAAGAAGAGTTGGAAATTGTACAGGATGATTTAAAAAATCAGCCTGTGGTAACTAAACCACCTAAAGATAGTAGTGTCAGAGCCAAGAAATATAGTATTAGCGATATTAGTGCTTATCTACAAGATGAATTATTGATTACTAAACCCACCCAAGCCAGAATTGACGGGTATGTGGTTCACGTTGAAATATGCCCTCCGTGTCCAGAGGACGCCCAGTGCAAAACATGCCAGTTTGACCATATTATTATATCCAGCGATAAGGATGCCAGTATTAAGAACGCAGGTGATATTACAGAAAAAGAAATACGGGTGGGCTTTGATCCAAATAAGGCAAAGAGCTTACAGGAGAACAAAGAGTACGAATTTACTATTCTTTACAACAATTTTGGCGGGGGTAACATATATTATGAGCTCGGTAATTATGTGCTATTGACTGATAGTTACCGCCAAGATCGTTGTTTTCAGAGTGGTGGAGAGTGGAGTAGGTTTTGTACGACAGGTATACCTGCAGACTGTAATGATTTTTGTAGTTGTAGTTTGGGAAAAACTCAGCACGTAACGAACACAGCTACAGGAGAGGTATTTGATGAAGCACGCCGCATTAAGCTAAATATCGGAGATGAGTGTGTGGCATGCCAAAACGATACCGAATGTGACAAAAAGATGCGGGGCAGTTGGTGCCAAGACGGGGTGTGTTATAAATAGGTTATTTTTTAGCAAGGTTTGCGTGTTAAAATTAGACACAGTTAATTTAAAATATTAATTAATAGCTCAAATCTATGATGATTAAAAAATTTTTCCACATCATTGTTTTTTTATTGATATTTTTACCTATAAATGTAGGGGCGAGTGATTTTAGTTTGGAAAAAGTTAGCCAGTATGGTAAAGGTGATTTGTATTATAAAAATATTATATTAGACGGAGATTATTTATATACCTATAACAATGAGAGAAAAAGATTAGAGATAATAGATATAAGTGAAGTTGATGATTTTCGTTTGAGTAATTATCAAGATTTTGGCTCATATAGTGGTTGGATTGAGATAGACAAGGAAAGAGATCTATTGTTTATATCTTTAGGTGAGAGCATTGAGGTTTATGATATAATAAGTGGCAATCAATTGAGCCACCGCGCCACCATAGACGATAGCCATCTAAATGAGGATGAAGAGTATAAAAAGTTGAAATTATATAAAGGAAATTATTTATTAGTTTCGGCAATAAACGGTTTGAAGATTTTTGATGTTGCTAATTTGGATAATATTTTATTGAGCGGTAATTATCAGATGGGCATTAAGCGCGAACACGGGTGTTTGATAGAGTTTGATATTTTAAATCATCGGTACTTATTGTCATCGCGGATAGAAGGATTTTGCTGGCCGCATGAGAGAGATGATTGGGGCAACTATGTGATTGATTTATTTGAAGTAGATGACCCTTCTTTTGTGCGCAATATTGATGTAGCTAAGCGGCGGATAGTAACGAAGGGTGATTATGGGTATACTTTTGAAGTGCATCATGATGGAGAAGATAAGTCTAGTTGGTATGATGAAATTGTTTTCTATAATTTAGCTGATATTCATAATATAAAGGAGATGAGAAGGATTAAGCTACAGCAGGGAGACGTTACTGCCATTGATGGTGTGGGTATATGGGATGATAAATTTTTGTATTACATTAGAGGCAGTGAATTGACAATTTTTGACATTACTAATCCAGCAGGGCCAGATTTGATTTTAAAAGAGTTTGATTTTTTGGATAATTTTGGCATGATTTTGACTGCCCTTATGAAATCAACCACGGATAAAGATTATATTTATTTAGCCTTAGCAAGAAACGGTTTAGTAGTTTTGGATTATAAATTGGGTAGCGTAGCGCAAAGTGATTTTATTTATCCAAATAATAGTTTAATTAAAGGTGACCGGAAGCCAGCCATATATATTATCCAAAACGGAAAAAAACGACAAATCAATTCCCCTATAATTTTTGAGAATAATAATTTTGACTGGTCAAAAGTTATTGAGATACCGCAGGAAAAAATTGATGAAATTAGCAGGGGTGATGATTTGATATATAAAGACGGTAAAGTATTAAGAGATCGTAAATCAGGCGAGGTGTATGCTGTCTCACATAGCAAAAAGCACCGTATTGACAGCCTTAAGGCTTTAAAAAGATTTAAATTTAGTAACATAATAGATGTTAGTCAGAGTGAATTAAGGCGCTATGAAGAAGGTCGTCCATTGACCACGGGTGATAGATATCCTGACGGAGTCTTGCTTAAAAGGGTTGGTAAGAGCGCGGTATATTATATTGAGAATGGCAAAAAACATCCCATTGTTTCAGCCGCCGCATTTGAGGCATATGGTCACAGATGGGATGAGATCATTATGGTCAGCCAAGAGGAGCTGAAAAAATATCCTTTAGGTGAGATGTTGTATTTTCCAGTTGGTAGTTTAATAAAGGCATATAACAAGAGTGCGGTTTATGTGGTAAATAATCATAGTCAAGTGCGGCCATTTATGTCGGCTGCCGTATTTGAGAAATTGGGCTATAAATGGCCATGGATTTATGAAGCACCTGATAGAGTATTGCAATATTATCAAATAGCCAAGCCTATTAATTAGTTATTTAGTTTTTTGTTTTTTATAATAAGCTTGGCTTGTTATTATATTTGAGCTTTAAAGAGTTGTTTTTACAGAGTGTTGTTTGTTATAATTTATTTTAAAACTGGTCATATATTTAAATAAAAATATTTAAGTCATAAATAAATATTATGTTAAAAGTCAATTAACCATTAAATTGATGATTTATATGCAAAGAACTATTTCTATTGAAATTGTTAATAAAATAGGGCAGAAGGTAAAACTTAATGGCTGGGTGCATGTGAGGCGCAATATGGGTAAGATTGTATTTTTGGATATGCGAGATAGGTGGGGTGTTGTGCAGGTAGTTTGTTTACCTGCTGAATTAGATGAGGTTTCAAATGAGCAGTTAAAAAATGTGAGGGCTGAATATGTGCTTGAGTTGGAGGGTGTGGTCCAAGAGCGAGGAGAGAAGCAGAAAAATGCTGATATGAAAACTGGCAATATTGAAATTTTGGCAAAAAAAATTAATATTTTAACTAAAGCTGAAACTCCTCCGTTTGAGATAGAAAACGAGGATCGGCAGGCAAATGAAGAACTGCGTTTGAAGTACCGTTACTTGGACTTACGGCACGAACGTATGCATGAAAATATGGTGAAACGTTCGGAAATGATGCAGTTTGTGAGAAATTACTTGCATGACAAAGATTTTACAGAAATTCATACACCAATTTTGTCCAAATCGACCCCTGAAGGGGCTAGGGATTATTTGGTCCCAAGCCGCAAGTTTCCTGGTAAGTTTTTTGCTTTGCCACAAGCACCGCAGCAATATAAGCAGTTATTGATGGTAGCCGGTATGGAGCGGTATTTTCAGATTGCGCCGTGTTTCCGAGACGAGGATGCTCGGGCAGACCGAAGCCCCGGAGAGTTTTATCAGATTGATATGGAAATGAGCTTTGTAAGCCAAGAAGATATTTTGAATTTAGTTGAGGAGATGTTTACCACCATGGTTAAAAAATTATGGCCGGAAAAGAAAATGACTTTTGATAAATGGCCTTGTCTTACATGGAGTGAGGTGATGGAAAAGTATGGCACTGATAAACCCGATTTGAGAAAAAATAAGGAGGATAAAAATGAATTGGCTTTTGCATTTGTGGTGGACTTTCCGTTATTAGTTGATCAGCGCAAGGAAGACGAACAATTTGTCGGCACCAGTGGTAAGTGGGCTCCTTCACACAATATGTTTACCCGTCCTAAGGATGAAGATTTAGAATTATTAGATAGTCAACCGGATAAAGTTAAATCGTATCAACATGATTTAGTACTTA
The DNA here is from genome assembly GCA_964628705.1 of uncultured Gammaproteobacteria bacterium. Lineage (GTDB taxonomy): Bacteria > Patescibacteriota > Patescibacteriia > UBA2196 > GWA2-42-15 > CAZVLW01. Next base: position 29,505 of record CAZVLW010000003.1, on the reverse strand, counting down.
ACGGGGTAGAAGTCGGGGGTGGCGCTTTGAGAATTTATGATGTTGAAATCCAGGAAAAAGTTTTTGATTTAATTGGTTTTGACAGTGATCAAAAGGAGCAATTTAAGCATTTACTGGAAGCTTTTAAATATGGTGTGCCACCGCATGGCGGCATTGCCCCGGGATTTGACAGATTGTTGTCAATTTTGCAAGGGGAAGATAGTATCCGTGAGATTATAGCTTTTCCACTAACTTCTGATGCGCACGACCCAATGATGGATGCGCCGAGTGAGGTTAGCAGCGAGCAGCTTGATGAGTTGGGTTTAAAAATAGTTAAAAAATAATAAATTATTAGTTAATGTAAAAATATGCGTGAAAAAGAAAAATTTATACCTAATAAGCTAAACCAAAAGGAGATTAAGGAGATTGGTCAGCAATTTGCAGCTTATGGTCTTGATTATACAAGCGATCAAGAGCATTTTATAGTTAAGGATGGCAATCGGGATATTTATATCCCCAAAAGAAAAATTTTTCCTGATCCTGATCCGGAAAATGGAGAGAGTAATAATATTGAGATTAAGGATTATCTTGAAAAATTATTAAAAAAAGAAAATATTAATTAGCTTTAAATTAGCTGATGATAAATAAAATATTTAAAATATTAGCCATGATTGGCTTAACTGTTGTTGTTTGGGCAGTTTTTGATATTTGGTTGCATGATTATGGTTTGGTGCCATATTATAAAGGAGGATATATAGAAAGTGCAACTAAGGCATATTTATATGGTTTTTGGACTTTTGCGGTGTTAAATATTTTAGTTATATCAATTATTAGCAGAGCCTGGCATTTTTTTGTGAGTTTGATGATAATAATGGTTAGTGGTGCGGAAGATTTTGCATACTATTTATTACAGCCATTTTTGAACCCCTCAAGAGCTATTCAGAGAGCTGATTTTATACCTGATAAGCTGCCGTGGTTAAATGATAACTTATGGCTTAAATTTTTAAGCGGGGGAGAGATGGTTACTGAAAAAGGTTTGTATTTTGGTTTAATTATTGGTTTAACAATAGTTATTATTTATTTATTTTTAGTTTATAGGAAAAAATATGTTTCATGAACTTCATTTAAGAACAACTCTAAAATCGTTAACTTGGTTGGTTGTAGCTTTTAGTGTGACCTGGATACTTTTAGTTTTAATTGGCGATGATTGGAGATCGGCGGCCTGGCATGCGGCAGTAATACAGCTGATTAAATTTGCTTTTTTCTACATTCATGAGAGAGTTTGGAATAGAAGCAACTTTGGTCAGAAATTAAGAGAGCAAAAATTATAAAAAGATATGATTGAGTTAAAGAGCAAAATAAAAAAGTTTTTTTGGACCCGTCATATTTTAAAAAAAATGAAATATTATCAACTTTCTAAACAGCGAGTTAAGCGTGTTTTGCGCCATCCGGAAAGGGTTGAGAAGGGGATTGCCCCAAAGACAATAGCTGCTATGCAGCGAGCTGGTGGTAAGAAAAAATATGAAATTTGGATTATGTATCAAATTGGCAGTGATAAAATTAAGATGATTTCAGCATGGCGTTATCCGGGAGAAACTGAAGCGGGGGAAAAAGTGCCGGTCCCTCAAGAAATATTGGAAGATTTACGAAAATTAAATGTAAAAATAAATAAAGAGGAGGTCAAAAGTGAATAATCAAATATCTTATAGTGATATAAGTGATGGGTTAATAGTCAAAAAATGTTTGAAGGAAGTAAATTTTATTATAACTAACCAGTCTGTGACTAAGTTAGTCGGTTTGGGTTGGCGTGAAAGTCGGTTAGGTAACAAGAAATTGGTGCTTAAGATGAAAGCTATAAAAAGTGCTAATCGGGCAGCAAAAAATTTTATTGATTTATTGTTAGCTTATGAAAAGGGTATGACTCAAACTGATTTATTTGGTTTTAGCCAGTTTTGTGTATGCAGGGATAACGAACTATTAAGGCAATTATTTTATCGTGGTTTTGATTTTGAGTTAAAAGAGGATATCCAGCAAAGCGTATTGGCTAAGTTAAAATTGAAAAGATAAATAAAAATCAAGCCGTCCTGGACGGCTTTTTGAATATTTAATTAACTTTGCTAAAATAATGATATATGCGAGTTAAACATGAAGCGGATTATAGTTTAATAGTGGTTTTTGGCATAATTGTTTTATTTGGGCTAATTATGCTGTCTTCGGCTAGCTCGGTGGAGGGTTTTATAAACTGGCAAGATAGTTATTGGTTTGTTAAGCATCAGTTGTTGTTCGGTTTTTTGCCGGGTTTAGTTTTATTTTTTTTATTCTCAAAGATTAACTATAATTTTTATAAAAAATTCGGTGCTTTATTTTTAATACTGTCCGTTATATTATTGACGGCGGTGTTTATACCGGGTTTGGGCACCAATCGTAATACTGGTTCAACCTCTTGGGTTGTGTTGTTTGGTAAATCATTTCAGCCGGCTGAGATTGTAAAATTATTTATGATTTTTTTCTTAGCTTCAAGGTTTACCCGCCATAGAGAGAAAATAAGCAGTCTGGCTTATGGCCTTTTGCCTTTTGTAATTTACCTTGTTATAGTGGGTCTATTAATTATACTTCAACCTGACATCGGGACTTTGTCTGTAATACTTATTATAGCTATTGGTATGTATTATTTAGCTGGGGCAAAATGGAGTCATTTAGCATATATCTTTTTAGCCGCTGGAATTTCTCTGTGGGGCTTGATTCAAGTAGCTGATTACCGTTTGCAGAGATTAATTTCTTTTTTAGATCCCGGCGTGGATCCTCAAGATATTGGATATCATATCAACCAAGCTTTATTAGCTATTGGCTCAGGCGGCTGGCTTGGTCAGGGATTGGGAGATTCAAAGCAAAAATATCAATATTTACCAGAAGTGATGGGGGATTCTATTTTCGCTGTGATTGCTGAAGAGTTGGGTTTTGTCGTAGTTACAGTGTTTATACTTTTGTTTTTATTTATGATTTACCGTATGTTGAAGATAGCCAGCGGGATAGATGATTTTTACGGGTATTTAGTAGTTAGCGGAGTAGCTATTTGGTTTGGTGGACAGTTTATGGTGAATGTGGGCGCTATGTTAAATTTATTTCCCTTAACCGGGCTACCTTTGCCTTTGGTAAGTTATGGAGGAACAGCTTTAATGATTAGTATGGCGGCTATAGGAGTAGTGGTTAATATTTCTAAATATAGTAAGTTTGCTAATTAATTATTTTTTTATGAAAATATTATTTTGCGGAGGCGGTACGCTTGGTTCAGTAGTTCCACTCATGGCTGTAGCTGAAGAATTAAAAGATAGACGGCCTGATTTTGAATATATCTTTGTAGGAACTTTGAATGGCCCAGAAAAGGAGATAGTAAAAGATTATAATATGGATTTTTATGGAGTGCATAGCGGTAAATTGCGCCGTTATTTTAGTTGGCAAAATTTTTTTGATATTTTTTATATTATGGTAGCTTTTTTTGAAGCCATTTATTTGATTATTAAATTGAGGCCGAAAGTTATTGTATCAGCTGGCAGTTATGTGGCTGTGCCAGTAGTTTGGGCAGGGGCTATGTTAGGAGTGCCTGGTTTAATCCATCAGCAAGACGTGAGAGTTGGTTTAGCTAATCGGTTGTGCGCTCTTGTGGCACATAAAACAACATTGTGCTTTAAGGAAAGCTTGGTAAAATTTAAAACAAATAAAAGTTTAGTAGTTGGCAACCCTGTGCGTCAAGCTATTAAGTATCCAGACCAAGATAGCTTAGAGCGGGTTAAGAAAGAGTTGGCATTGGGTGATCATTTACCTATAGTTTTAGTGATGGGTGGAGGGACTGGTGCGCTTAAGCTAAATCAAATAGTAATTCAAGCTTTGCCTTATTTGGCAGATATTTGCCAAGTTGTACATATTACTGGTAAACATAAGTTTTTAGACACAAGTTCTGTTTCGGGGTACGTAAATTATAAGCATTTTGATTTTGTAAAAGATACTACCAGTTTATTGCATTTAGTTGATGTGGTAGTAACTAGAGCCGGTATGGGGGCGTTGACGGAAGTAGCTTATTTATCAAAACCTTCAATAATTATACCCATCCCCGATTCGCACCAAGAAGATAACGCGGCATATTTTTTTAAACACAGGGCTGGAATGATTTTGGATCAAAGTGAATTACATGGCGAGATATTTGCTGAAAAGTTGAAACAACTTATAGCAGATACTAAAAAGAGACATCAATTTACCAAAGAAATTCATTTAATTATGAAGTGGGGGGCTGAATCCAAGATAGCTGAAATGGTTTTGGAGATGGCTGAGTAGATTGGTGGTTAATAATAATTTATATTTAATTTAAAATATGCCCCTATGGTTTAATGGCTACATAGCAAACCATAAAATTATTAAATTATAGAGTTGATTTATTTTTTTATGTTGAATTTAACAAAAGTTAATGATATATATTTTATTGGCATCGGGGGGATAATGATGAGTGCTTTGGCTAAATATTTTGCCGCTCAAGGCAAAGCGGTGGCTGGTTCTGATAGGGATAAAACGGAAATTACCCAACAGCTGTCTAATCGGTTAAAAGTTTTTTATGGGCACAGTGCTAAACATATTACAAAGGATTATGATTTAGTGATTTATACAACTGCCATAGATAAAAATAATGAAGAGTTGAGCAAGGCGTATAAATTGGGCATTCCTGTATTAACTGTTTTTGAGGTGTTGGGTATGTTAAGCCAAAATAAAAAAAGCATAGCTATTTCAGGTATGCACGGCAAGAGCACCACGACAGCTATGATCGGTAGAATTTTTGAGCGGGCAAAACTTGACCCAACGGTTTTTATAGGTTCGCAAGTCAAAGAATGGCAGGGCAACTTAAGGATAGGCAAGAGTGAATATTTTATCAGCGAAGCTTGTGAATATAAAGATAATTTTTTAAATTTTTATCCTTGGATGGGGGTAGTCACTAATATTGAAGCAGAACATTTAGATTATTTTAAAAATCTTAATGGTGTATTAAGAAGTTTTAAGCAATTTAGCACTCAAATACAACAAGGTGGATATTTAGTCTTTAATGCTGATAGCAGACATGCTGAAAAAGTAGCAAACAGTTATCAGGGTAGAAAACTTTCCTTTGGGCTTGAAAAGCAAGCCGATTTTATGGCAGTTGATATTCAACAAAGTGATAAAATTTATTTTACATTAAAAACAGCGCGAGCTTGGCGCGCTTATGATAATCAGCAGATTGAATTACAAATAGCAGGCAAATTTAATGTTTATAATGCTTTATCAGCTATTGCCAGTGCGGCTCTTGCGGGCATTAATGTGGAAGCTATTCAGCGAGCTTTAAGTTCGTTTGAAAGTATTTGGAGAAGATTTGAGCAAAGAGGTATTAAGTCGGGTTTGGTTTTTTATGATGATTATGCCCACCATCCGACTGAAATTAAAGCTACTTTAGAGTTAGCCCAGCAAAAATTTAAAGGACGAAATTGGTGGTTAGTTTATCAACCGCATTTATATTCACGTACTTATGATTTTTTAGATGATTTTGTAACTGTTTTAAATAAAGCCCCGAATTTGATTTTAGCTCCAATTTATCCTGCGCGGGAAGAAAATAAGTGGGATATTAGTAGCCGAGATATAGTTGAAAAAATTAATGTTAATTACCAGCGTGAAAATAAGGCATTATTTATAGGCAGTCATTATGAGAGCGATAAAAAAGATAACTATAAAAAAATAAGAGATTATTTAAAACAAAATACAAACAAGGGGGATGTTGTAATAACAATGGGAGCAGGTGATGTAGATTTATTAATTGATGAGATGTAAAAATAAAAATAAAAATAAAACATTAAGGAGGCTGATATGAAGTTGAATGGTAAGTTGTCAAATGCTTTTAAAAAAGAATTATAAAAAGCTTTTGGCCTTTAGTTATAACGTCAACTCCCAATAAAAAACAGTTTATTTTAAAAGTGTGCGATAAATTAGGAGTGTCTTATAGCCCTCCAAAAGTGATTGAGTTTTCTGATGGGGAAAGGGCGTTTCAGTTCCAACAGAATTTGCGCAATAGGAAAGTATTTATCATATCCTCTACTCAACAGCCGGATAGTAATTTTGGTCCCTGAATGAGGGGCCTCTTTTGTTTTATAATACCTTATTTTTAAAACCAGTTAAGTTATTTTGTTATTAGCTTTGAGGATGATTTAGATTTGATTTTTAGGGTAAATAATGGTAAGCTGGAGATACTAATTGATATCAAGTGTGGAGCATAAAGATTTTTTTAAAATGTTATTTGTGAGATGAATAATTAAAGCGGTTTTATGTTTTGATGGGCTTAGGTAAATCATAAAACTATTTAACCTGTCATCGGTTTATTTTGTGTTGAATGTGTATTTATTTTTAATATTTAAGTTTTATTTTTGACTATGTTTTTGGATAAATTTTTTGGTGATCCAAATAAAAAATATGTAAAAAAAATTCAGCCTGTATTAGATGAAATTAATGATTTGGTTGATAAATATAAGCAGATGAATATTGGCCAGTTAAATGGTTTGGTTTCGCATTGGAGAGATGAGCTGGCTAAGGGTAAAAGTTTAGATGATTTATTGAGTTATGTTTTTGCTGCTACCAGAGAGGCGGCTAAAAGAAAGATGGGATCAGGTCATTTTGATGTGCAGATGATAGGCGCATACGTAATGCATCAAGGTAAAATAGCTGAAATGAAAACAGGTGAGGGAAAAACTTCTTATGCTGTTTCGCCGGCAGCGGTGTTAAATGCTTTGCCGGGCAAGGGGGTGCATATTGTGACGGTGAATGATTACCTCTCTCGTAGAGACGCGGCTTGGATTGGCGCAGTCTATCATGCCCTTGGTTTATCAGTGGGAGCGATAGTCCATGATGCTGCTTATATTTATGATGAAGATTATGAAAATGAAGAATTTAATGATGAAAGCTTGAAGAGATTGAAGCCAGCCAATAGGAAAGATGCCTATTTGTGTGATATTACTTATGGCACAAACAACGAGTTTGGTTTTGATTATTTACGCGATAATATGGTTCAAGATAAAGAGCAGAAGGTGCAGCGTGGATTTAACTATGCCATTATTGATGAAATTGATTCTATTTTAATTGATGAAGCGAGAACTCCGTTGATTATTTCTTCTCCCAGCCAAGGGGTGACTGATAAATATCAAAAGTTTGCTCATTTGATCCCACGTTTAAAAGAAGGTCAGGATTATAATATTGATGAAAAAATGAGAGCAGCTACCTTGACTGAAGGGGGTATTCAGAAAATGGAAGAATGGTTGGGTGTGGAAAATATTTATACTAAAGGGGGACTCAGCGACGTGCATCATATAGAACAAGCTTTAAAGGCACACGCTTTATTTCAGCGGGATAAGGATTATGTTATCAAAGACGGAGAAATAATTATCGTTGATGAGTTTACTGGACGATTAATGTATGGCAGGCGATATTCAGAAGGGCTACACCAAGCCATAGAAGCTAAAGAGGGGGTGGAGATTAAACAGGAGTCAGTTACTATGGCCACTATTACTTTTCAAAATTTGTTTAGAACTTATGATAAGTTGGCTGGTATGACGGGTACAGCGGCAACTGAAGCAGAGGAATTTTCCAAAATTTACAATTTAGATGTAATTGAAATTCCCACCAACAAACCGGTAGTTCGGCAAGATAGGGGTGATTTGATTTATAAAACAGATCAAGCTAAATTTAAGGCAGTTATTGAAGATGTTAAAAAACGCTATGAGTCAGGCCAGCCGGTTTTGTTGGGAACTATTTCTATTGAGAAAAATGAGTTACTTTCACATATGTTGGAGCAGAACGGTATACCTCATAATGTTTTAAATGCTAAAAATCATCTTAGAGAGGCGACTATTATAGCTGAAGCAGGTAAGAGACATGCGGTTACTTTAGCAACTAATATGGCGGGTCGTGGTGTGGATATTAAATTGGGCGGAGAAGGCGCTGGTGAAAAAGAAAAAGAGAAAGTTAAACAATTGGGTGGATTGTATGTGGTTGGCACTGAAAGGCACGAGTCACGGCGTATAGATAACCAATTGCGAGGCCGATCAGGGCGTCAAGGTGATTCAGGAGAGTCACGTTTTTTTGTTTCATTAGAAGATGATTTAATGCGAGTATTTGCTTCAGATAGGATAAAAGGTATGATGCAAACTTTACGTTTGCCGGATGACGTGCCGATTGAACACAAGATGATTAGCCGTGCGCTTGAGTCAGCTCAAAAAAAAGTTGAGGGGCATAATTTTGACATTAGAAAGCATTTATTGGAGTATGATAATGTTATCAATAAGCATCGTGAAACAATATATCGCAGGCGTGTTCGCATTTTGGATGTTTATGAAAAGTTGAAAAAAGGTAAGGCCAATGCTTATCCCAAGTCGGCTAAGGTAAAATCAGACAATTCTGAAGAGATGGATAATTTTAGAGATATAATTATGGATATGGTAGAATCTGAAATTGAAGCAGTAGTCAGTTTCCATACCCAACAAGAGCAGGAAGAAGAATGGAATATAGATGAAATTTATGAGGTGGTAGATACTATTTTCTCCCTGCCTTTAGAGGTTAGATTGAAGATGGATGATATTCACAAAACTGCTGGTGATAAGCGGGCTGATGCGGCTGCGCGCAGTAAATTGATTAGTTATTTAATTGATTTAGCGTATCAAACTTATGATCGTTTAGAAGAAGAAATTAATGGCCATTCTGAAATAGAGATGCAAGGTAACCTTCAGCCAATACATGAGGTTGAAAAAATGATTTTACTTAGAGCTATTGATATGCTATGGGTAGAGCATATTGATGCCATGGATCATCTACGAACCGGGATTGGTTTAAGGGGATATGGCCAAAAAGATCCTTTGATTGAGTATAAAAGAGAAGCTTATCAAATGTTTATTCAATTGCAGAATAATATTCAAAAACAAGTGGCGTATAGTATTTTCAAGATTTCAGGTGTTATGCAGTCTCAAGGTCAAAGACAAGATAATCTGCAATTTAAGGGTGCAGATAAAAGTTCGGATAAAGCGTCCAAAATACAGGATTATGTCAAGTCTGATAATACGTCCAATTTAGCTAAGCCAACCCAACAGGGGGCAGTTAGTTCAACTATGGTTCAATCTCATTCTGCTCCAGTAGAAAAAAAGGAAAAAGTTGGCAGAAATGACCCTTGCCCGTGTGGGAGTGGAAAAAAGTACAAGAAATGCCATGGAGCGTAACGCATAGCAATGGGATGGATAATCCAAGTCCTGCCCGTCGCGCCTACAACGCTGCGCTACGCTTGCGTAGTAAGGCGGACAGGCCTGACTGCGAAGCTTTGGGCGGCTCCTGCCCGTCGCGAGTTTATTGGCGGGTGTGGGAGTGGAAAAAAGTACAAGAAATGCCATGGTAAGTAATATATGGCTGTCACCAGCAGTATAAAGTATTATATTTATATAATTAGAATAAAAGCATAATAATGATCATTGGATAGTTATAATTTAGTATTGAGTATTTATTTATGGCTAAAAAGTTATTAATTGCCACCAGAAATAGTCACAAATTAAAGGAAATTAATCAAATTTTAGAAGATTTGGGTATATTTGATTGGGATTTGATAGATTTGGATAAAGCTGGTGTTGATAAGGATTTTGACGTTGCAGAGACTGCTCAGAGTTATAAGGATAATGTTATATTAAAGGCCAAGAGTTTTGGCAAACGAGCGGGTATATTAACATTGGCCGATGATTCAGGCTTGGAGGTTGATGCTTTGGGTAGTCGGCCGGGAGTTTATTCAGCTCGTTATGGCAAAGATAGTCAACATCGTAATACTAAATTATTAACTGAATTAGAGGGGGTGGATTCTGAGCAAAGAACAGCTAGATATAGAATTGTGATAGCTTTATTTAACCCAATAGATGATTCTATACAAATTTTTGAGGGATGGTGTGAAGGCGTTATTGCTACTCAACCCAAGGGCAGTCATAATTTTGGCTATGATCCTATTTTTTATTATCAACTTTTAGATAGACATTTAGCTGAGTTGAGTGAAGATGAAAAAAATAAAATTAGTCATCGGCGTAAAGCTTTGGATAAGTTGGTTAATTATTTAGCAAGTGAATTTAATTTAAATAATTGATTAAGCATAGATTAAATTACAATTTTTATTTTATGATATATAAAATTCTTTTAATAGGACCACAAGCGTCTGGCAAGGGCACGCAAGCCCAAATTTTATCAGAAAAATTTGATTTACCTATTTTTTCTACGGGTAATATATTGAGACAAAAAATATCCCAAGGTGATGAGCTTGGCAGACAGGTAGAAGCATTGGTAAACCAAGGTCAATTGGTGCCAGATGAGATGGTAAATAAAATTGTCAAAGAAAAAATAACCGAACAAGCCCCAAAAGGGTATATTTTAGATGGTTATCCGCGCAATTTAAGCCAAGCCAAATTTTTAGACAGTTATGAAAGATTAACCTATATTTTTGAAATAGAGATAAGTGACAAAGAGGCAGTTAAGCGCATCAGTGGTAGGCGCACATGCCCTGAATGTCAAACGGTTTATCATATTCAAACTAATCCCCCACAAAAGAAAGATGTGTGCGATAAAGATGGCAGTAGATTGGTTGTGCGCGGGGACGAACAAGCTGAAGTGGTAAAAGAGAGGTTGAGAAATTATCATAAAAAAACAAAACCAGTTTTAGAATGGTATAAAGAAAGTGGTATTTATTATAAAATTAATGGTGAGCAGCCGATTGAGTCGGTGAGCCAAGATATTTTTAAAATTTTAGAAGATTAAATATTTATGGCGTTAATCAAAAGTCAAAAAGAAATTGAGACAATAAAGGAAGGCGGTAAAATATTGGCTGAGATTTTAGATCAGGTTTTACAGCAAGCTAAAGTAGGCAAGGAGATTATAGAATTAGATAGTTTAGCAGAAAAACTGATACGAAAAGCGGGCGGCAGACCGGCTTTTAAGGGGTATCAGAATTTTCCTGGTAGTTTATGTGTTTCTATTAATCAAGCGGTAGTCCATGGCATACCTAAAAATGGATTGTATTTAAAGGACGGCGATGTGGTGGGTTTTGATATTGGTATGCAATATCCTCTCAAGAATGGCCTGATAACTGATATGGCCAGAACTATTCAAGTGGGCCAAAAAACTGATGAGGCTCAAAAATTGATTATGGCTACGCGTGAGTCTTTCTTTAAAGGAGTAGATATAATTAAGCCGGGCGTGAGTTTAGGTGACGTGGGTTATACTATTCAGCAATTTGCTGAGAGGCAGGGATTTTCAGTAGTTAGGTCTTTAGCCGGTCATGGTGTGGGCCATCAAGTGCACGAAGAGCCTAAGGTGCCAAATTATGGGACTCCGGGCCAGGGGCAGGTGTTAAAAGAGGGGATGGTCTTAGCTATAGAACCCATGCTTTGCCAAGGTAGTTATGATTTACAAATTAGTGAAGATGGATGGAGCGTGGAGACAGTTGATGGACTGTTAAGCGCGCATTATGAAAACACTTTGATAGTTACACCACAAGGCGCTGAAATAGCAACTTTAATTAATTAATTTTATATGTCTGACCGAAATAGTCAAAAAATTAAATTGCAAAAGGAGCGCAAAAAAGCTTTGGATTATTTAGATATTTCTGAAGATGAATTTAAGCAAACCAGTTCCAAGAGTAGTGGTAAAATTTTAGGTATTGATTATGGCGCTCAGCGCATAGGTTTAGCCATTTCTGATGAATCTCAAAGGCAAGCTTTTGTGTATGATACTTTAGAGGTTAAGCGCAATACTTTTGAGCGCATTAGGGAAATATGTGAACAGGAATTGATTGATAAGATAGTGGTGGGTTTACCCCTCGGTCTAAGTGGTAAGTATACAAAAAAAACTGAAGAGGTAACTTATTTTATTGAAGAACTTGAAATTAAGACCGAAATAATAGTGCATAGTCTGGATGAAAGAATGTCTAGTTTGGAGGCGGATAAAACAAAAAATAGCCATAGCCGCGATGAGGAGTCTGCCAGAATTATCTTACAGCAGTATCTTGATAAACAGTTAAATAATAGTTAAATTATTAGTTTTATTATTTTATGACATCTATTTTTCAAATTATATTTTTATCAGTTATAGTCATAGCTTTGATAGTTTTAATTTGGTTGAATTTACGTCAAGGCAGTAAAGATGAGGGTCAAGATAGCCAATTTAAGGATATGCGCGACGAGTTGGCTAAAGTTAAAGAAGAAATGAAAGGAAGTTTGGAGAAAAATTTGGAGTTTTTGCAAAAGCAATCATGGCAGACGGGTAATATTATTAAAGATGTAACCTCTAAGTTGGAAAAATTGGAGTCCACCAATAAACAAGTCATAGGTTTTACTGAGCAGTTGGAGAATCTCCAAAATGTATTGCAAAACCCGAAGCATAGAGGGGTGTTGGGAGAGTATTATCTTGAAACAGTTCTTAAAAATGTATTGCCGCCCAATTCTTATCAAATGCAGTATAAATTTGAAGATGGAGAGATAGTGGATGCTGTTATTTTTATTAAAGATCGTATGGTGCCAATTGATTCTAAATTCTCTTTGGAAAATTATAACCGTTTAGTTGAAGAAAAAGATAAAACAACCAAAGAACAATTAGAAAAGAAATTTAAAGCTGATTTAAAGTCTAGAATTGATGAAACTAGTAAATATATTAAACCTAAGGAGAATACTATGGATTTTGCATTTATGTTTATTCCAGCTGAAGGAATTTATTATGACTTATTGGTTAACCAAGTTGGGGCAATCAAAGTTAATACTCGTGATTTAATTGAGTATGCTTTTAAGGATAAGCACGTGATTATAGTTTCACCCACCTCATTTTTTGCTTATTTACAGACTGTTTTACAGGGATTAAAGGCATTACAAATTGAAGAGTCTGCCAAGGAAATCCGCCATAAGGTAGAGGCACTTGCTAAGCACTTACTTAGTTTTGATGAATATATGAAAAAAATGGGTAATTATTTAGGCACTACAGTCAATATGTATAACAAAGCGTATAAGGAGTTTGGTAAAATTGATAAAGACGTGACTAAAATAACTGAAGTTGAGCGGCGGATTGAGGTTGAGGAAATTGATAAGCCAAAAATTGAGCAGTAAATTGTAAATTTGACATGATTAGTAAATTATTTCAAGGTGTTATTGATAATATGGAATTAGCAAGTTTAGTACCACTAAATTAAATAGCCCAGGCAGATTATATCTGTTTTTTTGGTCGTTTCTAAAAAAAAGAACGGTTGTTTTATTGTAATGAGTGGTAAATATATTTTAATAAAAATTGATATTGGCAAATTAAAAAGCAAAAAGGAGGTGATTTTTATAGAGACATTTTTAGTTGTCTTAGCGGTAGCCGTGGTTGGCTACTGTTATTGGAGGTATAACAAGGGAGTTAACAAAAAAAGAATGTGGTAAACATTTCGGTCCTGTATAGCTGGATGTTCTTATTTTTTCAGGGTCTTGACTGGTTAAAAAAAACGGTCTAAAATATAAATATTAGAACAGTTGTGGATAAATAAATTATATTCCCATTGTGGGATTATTTTTTGCTTGACTCAATTTATTTTAAAAATATGTACCTTGAAGATAATAAAGATAATACAGACAAACAAGATGATGTTGATTTAAAGCATAGCAAGCGGAGATCTGAGGCGGACAAACAATATTGGTGGCAGTTGGGTATGAAGGTGTTTGCAGAATCAACGGGTTGGATAGCGGGTCCTGTTTTAGTGGCTCTGTTGGCGGGTAATTTTTTAGATGATAGATTTGATAGCGAACCCCTATTTTCTATAGGGTTAACTATAGTGGCATTTGTTATTTCAAGCGTAGGTGTTGCTATTACCGGGGTAAAATATATTAAACTCATTGATAGCCATGAGGATAGGCAAAGTAAAAAAACTCAGCTTGATATAAAAGATAAAGGAAAACATTAGAATATTATTAATCATCAAATAATACTTAAAGATAAGGATATTTATACATGAGTTCAAACGACGTTGACAGCCATAGTATTAAACAAAATCAGATAGCAAATGATGTATCGGGAATTGACGAGCATCAGGATAATCATATGGCAACAGATGGAGAAAGCCATGAAGAGGGGCACGAGTTAACCCTAAAGGCCACTACTGTTTTTCATATAAATGATTTTCCAGTAACAAATACACTGCTTACGTCTTGGTTGGCAGTTTTTTTAATTATTATTTTATCTGTAGTGATTCGATTTAAAATAAAAAAAATTCCCGGAGTATTTCAAGCTATGGTAGAAAAAATTGTAGAAGGGGCATTATCTATGATGGATTTAGTGACAAATGACAGGGTAAGGAGTAAAAAAATATTTCCGATTGTTTTTCCTGTGTTTGTATTTATTTTAATAAATAATTGGTTGGGTTTAATTCCGGGAGTCGGTTCTATTAGTTTTGATGGACATCATATTTTTAGAGGGGGTACGGCTGATTTAAATACTACTTTAGCTTTAGGATTGTTTGCGGTATTGGCGGCTAATGTTTTTGGGGTGATGATAGTTGGTGTTTGGAATTATTTTAACAAATTTATAAATTTAAAAGCACTGGCTGCTATTCCTAAGAAAATAACCAGTGATCCAACGGTGGTTTTAGTTAATCCCATAAACTTTTTTGTAGGATTAATTGAGATTATTGGAGAGGTGGCCAAGGTTGCTTCCTTGTCATTTAGGTTGTTTGGTATTATCTTTGCAGGAGAGGTGCTGTTAGGAGCGATCGCGGCCATGGCGGCTTATTTAGTGCCCTTGCCATTTATGTTTTTGGAAATTATTGTGGGCTTGGTGCAGGCATTAATTTTTGCTGTGTTAACTTTGGTTTATTTTACTATTGCCAGTATGGAGCATGAACATTAAAAAAAGCAAAATAGAATTTACCAAAAATGTATATTGATTTAATTATTAATTAATACGGTTATTGACGACGTTAAACACAAAAGAAAAAAAAGATCGATTAATAATCGTAAGAAAGGTCATCTATATGGACTTAACATTAATTGCTAAAGCTTTAGCTATCGCTGTTGGCTCTATTGCTCCAGCTTTAGCCATTGGCAAAATTGGCTATAAAGCCATGGAATCTATTGGACGCAATCCAGAGTCAGCTGGTAAAATTTTAGTGCCTATGCTTTTGGTGTCTGCTTTTGCTGAAGCGATCGCTATTTACGCTTTGATTATTGCTTTTTCTATCAAATAGAATGTTTACTTGGTTTAGATGGCTAAATGGCAGATTGGCTATTTAGCCATTCAATCAGGTAATCATTATAAATAATTAATAAATTATTATGGAAATTTTAGAACTTTTTGGTATTGACTGGAAATTAATGCTGGCTCAGTTAATTAATTTTTTGATAGTTGTTTTTGTATTATGGAGATTTGCTATTAAACCCTTGATAAAAACTATGGATAAAAGAAATGCTGAGATTAAAAAAGGGTTAGATGATGCTGAGGAAGCGCGACAAAGATTGATTCAGGTGGAGCAGGAAGTTGAAGAGAAATTTAAGCAAGCGCGCTTAGAGGCGCAGAAGATTATAGATTCAGCCAACCAGCACGCCAGTCAGATTAAAAAAGAGGAAATGGAAAAAACCAGGGCAGAGGTTGAGCAAATGATGAAGCGGGCAGAGGAGAGGATAAAAGCGGAGCATAAAGCTATGCTGGACGGAGCTAAAGAAGAATTGGCTGAATTGGTTTCAAGTGCTCTAGAGAAGATACTGACTGAGAAGTTTTCCAAAGGGGTTGATCGCCAATATATTGATGAAGTGATTAAAAAAGTTAAGTAACTTTTATGAAACAAAGTGAGCAGATACAAATTTTAGCTAAAGCCCTGTATGACCTTAGTCGTCATAAGGATCAACAGCAGACCCAAGATTTGGTGTTAAGATTTTGTAATTATTTAGTGAGCAAACATTTAGAGTATTTATTGCCTAAAGTGATCGAGCAAGTTAAGTTTTTAGATCGTCGCGCTAAGGGTTTATTTAAGGCAAGGATTGATAGCAGGCATGAGTTA
The DNA here is from genome assembly GCA_964628705.1 of uncultured Gammaproteobacteria bacterium. Classification (GTDB taxonomy): domain Bacteria; phylum Patescibacteriota; class Patescibacteriia; order UBA2196; family GWA2-42-15; genus CAZVLW01. Next base: position 13,442 of record CAZVLW010000003.1, on the reverse strand, counting down.
GATGAGGGTGAATTAAATAAAATCAAGACATTTTTAGAAAGTAGGAATAAAAACAAGGTATTCATTGAGCAAAATTTAGATAAAAATATTTTAGGCGGTTTAGTTGTTCGTTATCAAGATAAATTGATAGATTTGAGCTTGAATCGCCAACTGAATAATTTAGTTAATCAATTATCAACTTAAATTAGAATATTATGCCTCATGATTATTTAATAAAAAGTCTTAAACAGCAGTTAGATAATTGGCAGCCCCAAGTTAAAGAGGAATCAATTGGTGAAGTAATTGAAATAGGGGATGGGATTGCTAAAATAAGCGGTTTACACAATGCGTCATCATCGGAAATGCTTGAATTTGAGTCGGCAGATGGAGATAAGGTTTATGGTGTAGCGCTAAACTTAGAAGAACATTCAATTGGTGCGATTATTTTGGGTGAGTATGAAAAATTACGGGAAGGTGATAAAGTTAGGCAAACTAAGAGAATTTTAGAAGTTCCGGTCGGAGAAGCGGTCCAGGGTAGGGTAATCAACCCTTTGGGAGAGTCGTTAGACGGCAAGGGGGATATTCAGAGCAGTGAAGTTTATCCAGTAGAAAAGATTGCACCCGGTGTAATTACGCGTGAATCAGTTAAAGAACCCTTAAAGACAGGCGTGAAAGTGATTGATTCCATTATTCCTATTGGGCGAGGGCAAAGAGAGCTAATTATTGGCGACAGGCAGACTGGTAAAACTGCTTTAGCAATTGATGCTATTATTAACCAAAAAGGCAAAGATGTGATTTGTATTTATGTAGCTATAGGACAAAAGGAATCAAAAGTGGCTAAAATAGTTTCTAAATTAGAAGAGGCTGGCGCTATGGAACACACTACCGTGGTGCTGGCAGGGGCTTCTGATTCAGCTGCTCTTTCATATATTGCGCCATACGCGGGTTGCTCTATGGGGGAGTATTTTATGGATAAAGGTAAAGACGTTTTGGTGGTCTATGATGATTTATCCAAGCATGCCGTAGCTTATAGACAGATGGCTTTGCTTTTGCGAAGACCGCCGGGTAGGGAAGCGTATCCGGGTGATGTATTTTATCTTCATTCACGTTTGTTGGAGCGCGCGGCTAAAATGAGTGATAAGTATGGGGGTGGCTCGTTGACGGCTTTGCCTATTATTGAAACTCAAGCTGGTGATATCTCTGCATATATTCCAACAAATGTGATTTCTATTACTGATGGACAAATTTTTCTTGAAACGGATTTATTTTATAAAGGGGTAAGGCCAGCATTGAATACGGGATTGTCTGTTTCTAGAGTTGGTTCAGCCGCTCAGATTAAAGCTATGAAAAAAGTAGCAGGCAAGCTTAAATTGGATTTAGCCCAGTTTAGGGAGTTGGAAGCTTTTGCCCAATTTGGCTCTGATCTTGATGAAAAAACTAAAAAACAATTAGAGAGAGGGAAAAGGGTGACTGAAATTTTAAAACAAGGCCAATATAATCCATTACCACAAGCCAAACAGGTAGCTATTTTATATGCGGCCACCCAAGGTTTAGTTGATGTGGTGCCAGTGGATAAAATTAGTGATTTTGAAGAGGATTTATACAGCAAGTTGGATGCGGAAGCACCTGATTTACTAAAGCAAATTGAAAAGAGTGGGGAGTTGAGTGAAGAAAATGAAAAAAAATTGAAACAATTAATTGAAGAGTTGGTTAATACTGGATATAAAGAGGAGGAAAAGGCGGGTGAATAAATGAAGGTTAGAGTAAATATTATTTAGGTAAAAATTTATTAATTTATTTTTAATTGATTGGTATGCCAAAAGGTACACGTGACATCAAAAGAAGAATTAAGTCAGTTGGTAATACTCAAAAGATTACCAAGGCTATGGAAATGGTTTCAGCAGCTAAAATGCAAAGAGCGGTTGAAAGAGTTTTGGCTTCCCGTGCTTATGCTGATTTAGCTTGGCAGACAGTGATGCATTTAGCTAAGAAGATTGAGCGACAAAGCCATCCTTTTTTTGAAGTGCCCAAAAGGGTGGATAGGGTAGCTATTATTATGATTAGCGCAAATCGTGGTTTGTGTGGCAGTTTCAATACCCAGTTAGCTGATAAAGTAGAGGAGTCAATCAAGTTGCATTATCCTGAAAAACGCCATACAGATATATTAACTTTAGGGGCAAAAGCTGGAGCAGAAGCTAAACGCAGGAGTTTAAAGATTGTAGCAGATTTTGAAAAAGAAGATATTACTTACAACTCTCTTACTATTCGTCCAGTGGTAAATATGGCAGTCAAGGGATTTAAGGAAAAAGAGTATAACAAGGTTTTTGTAGCTTATACTGATTACGAATCTGCCTTGAAGCAATATCCCCATGTCAAGCAAATTTTGCCGATTGAGCCTGAAGTTGATAAAAGATTGGTCATATCAGCCATGAGGTTTCAGTGTTAAATGAAGGGTCTGCCAAAGAGCTTGATTTTTCTGACTATGTATTTGAGCCCTCAACACAAGATTTATTAGATGCTTTTTTGCCGCGTTTAGTAGAGGTTCAAGTTTATCAAGCGGTACTTGAAAGTGAAGCATCTGAGCACTCAGCGCGTATGATGGCTATGCGAAATGCTAACGAAGCAGCAGAAGAGATGATAGAAGATTTAACTTTGGCTTATAATAAAGCGCGTCAAGCGACAATTACTAGTGAATTAGCTGAAATTGCAAGCGGCTCGGCGGCACTAGAATAACTATAAAATGTTAAATATAAAAAATAAAATATAAGATTTTAATTTTAAATTTAATTTAGTAATTAAAGATAAATATATTATATGCAACAAAATAAAGGTATTATCAAGCAAATAATTGGTCCGGTAGTAGATGTTTATTTTGAAAATGAACTGCCGGAGATTAATAATGCACTTGAAGTGCCAGTTAAGGATGCGGATGCTTTAATTATTGAGACCCAAAAGCATTTAGGCGACCAGATGGTAAGAGCTGTAGCCATGGGCTCAACTGATGGACTAAGGCGCGGCCAAGAAGTAATAGATACTACTAAACCCATAAGTGTGCCTGTCGGTAAAAAGTCATTAGGTCGTATGTTTAATGTACTTGGAAAAAATATTGATGGAATTAAGGATGTAGAAGCAGATGAAAGTTGGCCAATTCATCGAGAGGCACCCAGTTTTATTGATCAATCAACTAAAACAGAGGTTTATGAAACAGGTATTAAAGTGATTGACTTAATTTGTCCTTTTACTAAGGGTGGAAAGGTTGGTTTGTTTGGAGGCGCTGGCGTAGGTAAAACAGTGGTGATTCAAGAATTAATTAGAAATATAGCGGCAGAGCATGGAGGATATTCTGTCTTCGCCGGAGTGGGTGAGAGAACCAGAGAAGGTAATGATCTATATTATGAGATGAAAGAGTCGGGCGTGCTGGATAATACCAGTTTGGTTTTTGGACAAATGAACGAGCCACCGGGAGCTAGGCAAAGAGTTGGTTTAACAGCTTTAACTATGGCAGAATATTTTAGAGATCGCCAAGGTAAAGATGTGCTTCTTTTTATTGATAATATTTTTAGGTTTACTCAAGCCGGCAGTGAGGTTTCAGCTCTTTTGGGTAGAATGCCTTCAGCAGTGGGCTACCAGCCGACTTTGGCCACTGAGATGGGGCAGTTACAGGAGCGAATTACATCTACAAATAAGGGTTCCATCACTTCTGTGCAAGCAGTCTATGTGCCAGCCGATGACCTAACTGATCCAGCGCCGGCTACCACATTTGGTCATCTTGATTCTACTGTGGTGTTGGCTAGAAATTTAGCTGAGTTGGGCATTTATCCAGCGGTTGATCCATTGGATTCAACCTCGGTTATATTAGATCCTCAAGTTGTGGGCGAAGAGCATTATAGAGTAGCTAGAGAAGTGCAAAAAGTGCTTCAGCGTTATAAAGATTTGCAAGATATTATTGCTATTTTAGGTATGGAAGAGTTATCAGAGGAAGACAAATTAGCAGTTTCTCGTGCTAGAAAAATACAAAGATTTTTATCACAGCCATTTTATGTGGCAGAAACTTTTACCGGCACTCAAGGAAAGTATGTGCCTTTAAAGGAAACGATTAAGGGGTTTAAGGAGATTTTAGAAGGTAAGCATGATAATAAAGGTGAGCAGGCATTTTATATGAAAGGCGGCATAGATGAAGTTGCTGAAAATTAAAATTTATAAATTTTTAAGTGTATGGATAAATTAAAATTAAAAATTGTAACACCAGAAAAAGTAGTTTTATCTGATGAAGTAAGTCAGGTTTCTTTAAATACCACAATGGGGCAAATTACAATTCTGCCACATCATATTCCTTTAGTGAGTCAATTATCCGCTGGAGAGATAGGGGTAAAAAAAGATGGCCAAGAAGAAAATTGGATGGCTGTTTCAGGGGGCTTTGTAGAAGTTTTACCTAATCAATTGGTGATTTTAGCAGATACTGCCGAATATGCTGAAGAAATCGATGAGGCCAGAGCAGAAGAAGCAAGGCAGCGAGCTGAAAAATTACTTAGAGAAAAACAAGTAGATGAAGCTGATTATGCAATGGTGGCAGCCAAACTCCAAAAAGAATTAGCTAGATTAAAAGTAGTCAGACGAAGAAGAAAAACAATTAACAGTTAGCAGTAAACTTTTTTTATTTTATTAGAGTGCAGGCAGTTATGCTTGCCGCTTGGGGTAAATGAAACTCCTTGCTAAAAAATGTATTGAATTATGACACCAAGTATTTCGCTTTTGTCTTGGATGCCAAAATTGAGCCGTCAAAAATTACGTGCTATTTTTTGGCTGGCTATTATATTGTCAGTTGTTATTAGCTCTAATATATGGGCATCTTCGGGAGGTGAAGGTCCGGGAGAGGCGGTCATGGCTTTTTTAGCTATTGCCATTATTTTAATTGCCGCTAAGCTTTCCAGTTTGGTGGAAAAAATTGGCCAACCCTCAGTTTTAGGAGAGTTAGTTATGGGTGTGGTGTTGGGCAATTTAACTTTAATTGGTTTTAATGGATTGGATTGGATAAAAGATAACCATATTATTGAGTTTTTATCAGAGTTGGGTGTGGTTATTTTGTTATTTCAAATTGGACTGGAATCCAATATTAGGGAGATGAAAAAAGTGGGTATGCGAGCTTTTTTTGTAGCAATAATTGGTGTGGTTTTACCATTTATTATCGGTACTTATATTGTGGGTCCGTGGTTAGTGCCGGGATTGAGCCAAAATGCTTATATCTTTTTAGGGGCTACCTTAACTGCGACTTCTGTAGGTATTACGGCCAGAGTGTTCCGTGATTTAGGCAAACTCCAAACTGCTGAAGCTAAAGTTGTTTTAGGTGCGGCAGTTATTGATGACGTATTAGGTTTGATTATTTTAGCTGTCGTTTCAGCTATTGTAACTGTAGGGGCAGTTAGTTTAGGCACAATTACTTGGATTGCGGCTAAAGCTATTCTTTTTTTGGTGGGCGCGATTGTGCTAGGTCAGCTGTTAGCACCTTATTTGTGTAAATTTTTCTCAAAAATTCATACTGGTATTGGTATGAAATTCACCATTGCCATTGTGTTTGCTTTAGTCTTTGCTTATCTGGCGGCTCTATTAGGGTTGGCTCCAATTGTGGGAGCTTTTGCGGCTGGTTTGATATTGGACGCGGTTCATTTTAGGTATTTTAAAAATCCAAAAATGGTAGACGAAATGGAAGAAGTAGCTAATGAGTGTCAAGATGAGAGTATAAAAAGTAGAATACTCGGTGCTATTAAGCCGCATAGTGAAAAGCATATTGAAGATATTATTGAGCCGATTAGTTATTTCTTAGTACCTATCTTCTTTGTGTTTACAGGTATGGCAGTTAAATTGGAAACTATGTTTGATTTTAAAGTTTTAGCAATTGCTTTGGGGGTGACTGTTGCCGCTTTTATCGGTAAACTTGTGTCTGGTTATGCGGCAGGTAAAGATATTAACAGGCAGATTGTAGGTTGGGGTATGGTGCCCAGAGGTGAAGTAGGTTTAATCTTTGCCGCTATTGGACGAGGTTTGGGTGATGATACCACTTTTTCTATTATTGTGATTATGGTGATAGTTTCCACTTTAGTTCCACCACCCGTATTAACAGCATTACTTAGAAAGCAGGATAAGACCAAGACCCAATAGCGTACATTTATTTAATTAATAAAATCGCTCTTTAGGTAGAGCGATTTTTAATATTTGACATATTTATTCATTTTGTTAAGTTTAATTTTATGTAAACGGTTAATGGTAAATATTTTATAAAAAATATAATATAATAGGAGGATTATAATGATGAACGCAGGTGACTTGGAAGAGATGAGTATAATTTACCCCGTTTTTTTAGGGGTTAAATATCATACTTTTAAGACTGAACAATTTTTTGATTCACAAAAAATTCCTACATTTTTTATGAGCCAAAGCAAACAGGAGGTGCTGTTTGCAATGGAGTTATTTTTACATATCTTCATTCTATTGAAATTTTTAAAGAGTTTGCCAGTGGAGGGTAAAATAGCAATAAAAGACGTGGATGGAGAGCACCTGCTCTTTGCTGAAATGGCAGCCTATTGCGGCAAGTCATTTAATAGTTTATCTAAAAGTTATAAATTTTTGCGAAGGATTTCAAAGCTATTAAATGAGATTAACGAGTTGAGTGTTGAGTTTGATGGGGTAGATATCAGATTTCGCCAATCTGTTAAATTTATATAGGGATTGATAAATGAAATTTATTTTTTATTTAGGATTGTTATTAATAGCAGTATTATTAATAATAATCATCCCGCGAAAAATTTAAACTGGTTTAGCTGGTTATGATAAAAATAACCAGCTTTTTTTATTATTTGAAAAAATGGTATAATAAATACACAATTAAGCTCAGTTTGGCTTTTAATTTTTGTAGAGTTATATATAATTAATATGAATGCCCAGAAAAAAAGTAGAAAAAGTAAAAGTAAATAATAATTGGCAGAAAAATTATAGCTATGAATTAGTTGAAGCAATAGGTAAAAATTTTGCCAGTAATTTTAAGCCAGATTTAACACCGCAAGAGATGCTTAAATTAGGCGTTTTTGACGGTCATTATTTAAGCAAGCAAGAAAAGGAATACCCTGTAAGCTGGTTTAGAGAAGCAAAACTTTCAGATAAGCCGGAGGTTGGTTTAAATTATTTTAAAGTGCACGCCAGCCAACCGTATAGGATTTGGCAAGAAAAGGGTTGGATATATAAAGATGATCCACGTGGCTGGTTTGAATGGTATTGCCGTTACTATATGGGCAGGCGTATTCAGGGCGAGGATGCACGCCAAATTAAAAGATGGCGAACTATGCGGCGCCATGTTGCGCAAATAATAAAAAATTGCAGGCGGGGTGATTATAATTGCAGGCGAAAGCAGCGTCAGGCACTTTTACATTGGGCATATGATAGCCGTAAAATGTAAATTTAAAGAAATAAAAGGAGGTTAGAGTTAATAATAAAAAGAAAATTATTAAAAATTGAATAAAACAGGTGAAATTTTTTAATGGGGAGATTATTATGTTTGTAGAAAAATTGAGAATAAAGAAACCATTGCGGTTTTCAAAGGGCTCTCAAAAAGCATATAAAGCAATCGAGAGGGGTTGTTGTATGCTGGAGGTATGTAAACAAAAAGAGAGTGGTATTAAAGCTTTTGAGAAAACAAGAGCCAGGGCAGCGATGCGCTTAAATGAGCTGAAAGTTCCTATTTTTTTTAAAGGGCCGTAAAAAGCATACTGCCTTTTTTGTTTTGCCGGAAAATGGTATAATCTATATGTAGATAGGAGAGTTTTACTTTTTTAATTTTTTGATATTTAAAGTTCACTCATGGCTGATAAATATAACAAAAAAAGCCAAATTCAATCCGAGATTGAAAGATTATCTTGGGAGTTGGAAGTGGAGAAAGAAAAACTGCAAAAAGAATATGAAGAGCCGTTAACAGACGCCTTTGAAGAAGATGATGATATAGAAATAGATAAATTGTATGCCAAAGACGACGAACTCGGGCGTTGGATGGAAAATAAGTCTTATGATTATGATATAAATCAAATGGGTAGAGATTTGGGTATTGTGTTTGACGAAGAAAAGCTGGAAAAAGCGAAAATTAGAGATTGGCATAAGCCGCCAAAATTGAGATATGCTTGGTATGATAGGTGTTATGTTTTTATAAAGCGTGGTCTTGTTAGTTTGGCCAGGGCCGTGTTGAATGGTGTGTATGTGTTATTTAAGAATGCCGGCAGGTTTGTTAAATTGTTTTTTGCGTTATTAAAAGTGATTTTAGTCTATTTTTGGGAGTTTATTATGGCTTTTAAGCATGTATATGTATATCTTTTTGGCAGTCGGGGTGACCATGCTGAGATTGAGCAGGATATAGATTGGCCAGTAGAAAAGAATCAAATAAGATTTTATGGGATGTCAACAGTTTTGAAGAAATCATTATCTTTTGTGTTAGTAGCGAGTTTATTGATTTTGCCTTTTTATAGTTTATCTAAATATAGGCAGATAGACCAAGTTAAGGGTGAGGTAATGGGAGCTTCTAAGATGGGTTTGGATTATTTAAAACAGGGGGGTGAGGCAGGTATGAAGTTGGATTTTAACGCGGCTCAAGACAATTTTGAGTTGGCTCAAAGCAAGTTGAGTTATGCTGAGGTAAGTTTATCCAATTTAGGATTAATAGCCAATCAAGTAGGTAATTTTTTTCCAGAATTTAAACAAGGTAAAGAGTTAATTCAAATGAGTAGACTCACAGCAGAGGTGGGTGCCCATCTTAGCACAGCAGCTGATGGGTTAGACAGATTTTTTAAGCAAGCCAATTTTGAATTAGCGGCAAATGAAAGCTCTGCAGACAATATAGAGTATGGGCAGGATGTGAAATGGGGCTCTATAGTAAATGAATTGGATTTGGCAGCTAATAAGACTGTCCAGATTATAAATCTGATGTCAGATTTGGATATTAAGAAATCCAATTTAGGTGAATATGCTCCTATATTAGAGAGCTATCGGCAAAATTTACCACTATTAGAAAATTATTTAGTTGAAAGTAGAAATTTATTTGAGTTAGCAGGTTATTTCATTGGGGCAGAAGAGCCACGCAGGTTAATGTTGGTTTTTCAAAACAATCGTGAGATTAGGCCAACCGGTGGATTTATGGGTTCCTACGCCATAGTGGATATTAAAAATGGGGAAATTAAACAGGTAGAAGTTCCCGGGGGCGGTTTTTATGATTTAAAGGGTAGCCTTGAGGCAAGAGTTGACGCGCCCCACCCGTTTCATTTATTTAGTCCTGTTTGGCAACCATGGAATGCCAATTGGTTTCCTGATTGGAAAGTATCATCTGAAAAAATAATGTGGTTTTATGATAAGTCCGGAGGCCCAACAGTAGATGGAATAATTACTTTTACACCAGATGTAATGGAGGAGATATTAAATTTAGTAGGCGAAATAGATATGCCCCAATATAATACTGCTGTGAACAGTAAAAATTTTGTGCGTATGACACAAATTGAAGTGGAGTTGGAATATGACAAGCAGGAAAATAAGCCCAAACAATTTATTGCCGATTTAATGCCTAAAGTGTTGAATCGCTTAAATGAGCTTGATTCTGAAAAGGCAATGGAGTTAGTTTTAAGATTATCTGACTTATTGGAAAATAAGCAAATATTGTTATATAGTCAAGATGATAAGATTCAGCATAAAATTGAGCAATTTAGTTGGGCTGGTAGAATTCAACAAACAGATGGGGATTATTTACAAATAGTTAATACCAATGTGGCCGGTGGAAAAACAGATAAGGTAGTTGAAAGGGGGGTGAAACACAATTTGCAAATGTTGTCCAATGGTAAATTTGTAGTGGAGTTGAAGATAAATACCATTCATAATGGTAAGCCGGACGATGTTTTTGAGGGACATAAGAATACTAATTATATGAGGATTTATGTGCCTTTAGGCAGTCAATTAATTACAGCCCAAGGTTTTGATGAGATGCCGATTGATAGAGATTATAAAGTGGACATGGCAGTTTCACCAGATCCTAGTTTAAAAAAATATGAAAAATTAATTCAAGTTGATGACAAACAGAATGTGCGTATTAAACAGGAATTTGATAAATATGTGTATGCTGGCTGGGTAAGTGTTGAGCCGGGTGAAGAAAAACAAGTATCACTAAAATATATTTTACCTTTTGGATTATCTCAAGGGAATAAGTTGGATGTCATTGAGAGAGATTATAATTTTTATGATTTAGTTATCAAGTATTTTGTAGATAAATATCATAAGCTGGGGAGTATAGCACAGGATGATCGCAATAATGTTTATAGTCTATATATACAAAAACAGCCTGGTAGCTCAGATGTTAAATTTGTAAGCCAGATTAAACCTGCGCCGGGCTGGCAAATTTTTGATTATGTACCAAACTCGGAAGTTGAAATAATAGAAGGTGGGGGACTTAAATATGAGACCCAATTGGATAGCGATAAAGTATTTGGATTTAAGACCAAAAATAATTAGTCAGGAGTTAGTTAAGAATATTTTTTAAACTAATATTAGCTAAATATTAGTTTTTTATTTATTTTTTGCTTGACAAATATTTTTATGTATGTTATGATAATATAATTTACATAAATTTGTAAATTTGAGAAGAGAGATATTAGAGATTGTTTTTAAGTAGAAAATAATCTCTAGTAGCCTAATAAGGCGGTTTGGAAGCTCTCTTCCAAACCGCCTTTTAGGTGAAAGATCCCTATCCTAATAAGTAATCATATTATTTTAACGGTTTAAGTTGGAGGCGGGTGTATGGTAGTAGGTATAATCTGGTTACGACTGGATTTACCCACATATCGTGCACTTTAAGCAAATGGCTAGTAGCCATAATGCTATTTATTTATCTTCAGGCTATGTGCATTTATTGCACTACCAAGCCTCCAACTTAAGCCGTTAATTTTTTCTGGCTTTGGTTAATAGCCATTGTTTTTTATGTGGTGGAGTTGTCTATTTGTTAAATTTATGTTACACTGGTTTGGTATTGGACTGTTTAGAAATAACCATAAATTTTTTAAAAAAAATAAAGTTAATAATAATTCAAGTTGATTATTGTTATTAAAAGGCCGCTGGTTTAAAGAAGTTTAGGAATTAGAAAAATCTGACTTATCGTCGGATAAAAATCTCTCTTCTCAAAAAATTTTAAATTCCTGAACTTTGGCCAAAAATCAGCGGCCTTTTGGTTTTATTCAGCCAACAGCTAATCACATTTATTTTTATTGTTAGTCTTGGTTTTTATTTGTTTTTTGGTTTAACTCTTGACAACAGATAAAGGCAGAGTTATAATATATTTAGCACTCTCACTTGATGAGTGCTAAATAGAGAGATATAATAGTAATAAATGATTTTATGAATCAAAGGCAAAAAAAATTGTTTAAGAATTTAGTCAAAGAGCATATTGATTTTGCCCAAGCAGTAGGTTCAAGGTTATTGGTAGATAAATATAGTTTGGATGTATCGCCTGCGACTGTAAGAAATGATATGTCAATCATGGAAGATTATGGATTTTTAACTCATTTGCACACTTCAGGGGGCAGGGTGCCAACTGAAAAAGGATATAAATTTTATGTTGATAATTTTATAGATTTTAATAAACCCTTAAACAGAAAAGACAAGCAAATATTAGATAAAGTGAATAAAATTAAAAATAAAGATGTATTGCTTAAAATGAAAAGGTTGGCTAAACAAATGGCGGAATTATCTAATGCAGCAGTTTTTATAGCTTTTGATAAACACGATGTTTATTATACCGGTATTTCAAACCTTTTTAGCCAGCCTGAGTTCCGTGATTTTGATGCTATATACCATATGGGAGCAGTAATTGATCATTTAGATGAAGGGGTTGGTAAGATATACAATCAAATACAAGAAGTTGAGGTAAATATAGGATCTGATAATAGTTTTAATGACAATTGTGCTGCTATTTTAGCGAAAGTAAATAAAAATTTAATCGGCATATTGGGTCCAATGCGCATGGATTATCAAAGAAATATTTGTTTGGTGAATTATACTAAACGTTTAATCAATAATTAAAAAAGTATGGCGCATAAAAAAACGTATAAAAATCAGTTGGATAAAACAACTAAGCGTAGTAAAAAAAGCGATCAAACCGAAGAAGAATTTGAGGAATTAAAAAAACTTTCCAATGATTATTTGGAGGGTTGGAAAAGAGCCAGGGCTGATTATGAAAATTTAGAAAGACAAACACAGCAGATGAAGGAGAATTGGATTAAGATGGCAAACGAGGAATTACTGGTTAATATTTTGCCTGTTTATGATAATTTAAAATTAGCTTTGAGCGCGGCTGAAAAAGATGAAGAGGGAAGTAAGTGGTTGGAAGGATTTAAGCATATTAAATCACAGTTTGGCAAGGTGTTAGGGGAGCATGGTGTAGAGGAGATAAAGACAGTTGGGGAGCAGTTTGATCCACAAGTGCATGAAGTAATTGATTTGAATGATAGCGAAGATGGTGGAGATAAGTTGGCAGATGAAGGTGATATGGTAATCAAAAAAGATATTAGACCGGGTTACAAACTGAATGGAAAATTATTATATCCAGCCAAAGTTAGCTTAAAAAAAGATTAGATTAATTTCAAAATTTATTATAAGTTAAATCTCACACAGTTCCTTTAAATAAGGATTGTGCGGGATAAAAGAGGAATGTATGTCACTAATTAAGTGGTCTCCAATGCCAGAACCATTTAATGATTGGGACAAGTTGTTTGAGGGTTGGCCTGCAGGTACTGCGGCACCAGCGGTAGATGTATGGGAAGATGAGAATAATGTCTATGTAGAAGCCCCATTGCCCGGTATAGATGCAGAAAAGGTGGATATTTCTATTGAAAATGATGTGTTAACATTGGGCGGAGAGAATAAAAAGAAAAGTGAAATAGATGAGAAGGATTATTATCGTAAAGAGGTCCGTTATGGTTCTTTCCATAGAGCGGTAGCTTTACCTTCAGCAGTTAAGGGCGATAAGGCAAAAGCTGATTATGAAGACGGTGTATTAAAGGTGACTATTCCAAAAGAAGAAAGGGCAAGGCCTAAGAAAGTCAAGGTGAATGTGAAGAAATAATAAAATTTCCCCTCCAAATTTTAAAGGAGGGGAGATGTCGCGGCAAAATATTTTTTAATATTTTGCGGCGAGGTCTGAATGTTTAAATGTTTATTAAATTAATAATTAATTATTTTAGGCAAAGTTATTATTTATAAAACACTTTGTCTAAAATAAATTTGGTTTATTTATGGGTAAAATATTAGGTATTGATTTGGGCACTACTAATTCGGCTATGGCTGTAATTGAGGGTGGTAAACCCAAGATTTTGGAAAATAAAGAAGGCAACAGAACCACACCATCAATGGCGGCTATCTCAAAAAACAATGAAAGATTGGTGGGCCAAACTGCT
>CAZVLW010000002.1:0-35914 GCA_964628705.1 uncultured Gammaproteobacteria bacterium | reverse complement strand
GCAGAACTGTCCTTGTGCAAGGGGATTTAACACCCAAGAACAGTCCTGCTAACGTAGAGATGTCCTTGTGGGGAAATTGAACCATTAAGATAATTTACGGCTGATGGGGGAGATATCCAAGCTTGTTTACTTGACATATATGACGATATAAGTTATAGTGGATATGAAGGCCGCAAGGTCTGTTTTTATTAAAAAATATTATTATTTATTATTTTTGAGTAATTAAATTTTGGGAAAGATAATTCATAAATCAATATATTAATTTTTTGTTATTTATGTTTGCAAAATTAGTGCAATATATTAAAGATTCTAAAAAAGAGGTTAAAAAAGTAGTTTGGCCTACTAAAAAACAAGCCACTAATTACACTATTTTAGTGATTGCTTTTTCATTGGCAGTGGCCGCCTTTTTAGGGTTGATGGATTTTATTTTTAACAAGATATTAGAATTTGTAATTTAAAATATTTTGAATATTTTTATAATTTAATATTATTTATTTAATATGCCAAGACAAACATTACACCAAGGCGAAAAAAGATGGTATGTATTACATACCTATTCTGGTTATGAAGATAATGTTAAGAGAAGCTTAGAACAGAGAATTGATTCAATGGATGTGGGTGATAAAATTTTTCAAGTTTTAGTGCCTACAGAAAATAAAATTAAAATAAAGGGCGGCAAGCGCCATAAGGTTAGGGAAAAGATATTTCCGGGTTATGTTTTAGTGCAGATGATTGTGGATGATGAGTCGTGGTATGTAGTGAGAAATACGCCTAATGTGACTGGTTTTATTGGTTCTGGTACATCTCCTATTCCGTTGTCTGATAAAGAAATTGAAGAGTTGCAGAAGCGCATGGGTGTTGAAGAGCCAAAATATAAGATTAATGTAACTCAAGGAACGGCGGTTAGAATTACGGATGGACCCTTTAAGGATATGGAAGGTAAGGTTTCAGAAGTGGATGAGGCGCGTGGTAAAGTCAAAGTTTTGGTGCAAATGTTTAGCAGGGAAACGCCTGTGGAGTTGGATTTTTTACAAATTAAAAAATTGTAATAAAAAATTAGGAATTAGAAATAAGGGGCAAGAAGTAAGGAGTAAGTATATTTTATAGCTAACCATCTAATCATTTATTATTTAACATTTAAATTATGCCTAAACAAATAGAAACAACTATTAAACTACAAATCAAAGCAGGTGCGGCCAATCCAGCTCCGCCGGTTGGCCCTGCTTTAGGTCAACACGGATTAAATATTCAAGATTTTTGTAATAAATTTAATGAAGCTACTAAAGATAAAGGCGGAGAGTTGATACCAGTAGAAATCGCAGTTTATGAAGATAGGTCATTTGATTTTAAGCTTAAAACACCGCCGGCGGCAGAGCTATTAAAAAAAGCGGCCGGGGTGAGTAAAGGGTCAGGCAAGCCAAATACAGAAAAAGTTGGTAAGGTGGGTCGTGACAAAATTCGTGAAATTGCGGAAATTAAAATGCCTGATTTAAACGCGAATGACGTTGAGGCGGCTATGAAAATAGTTGAAGGCACAGCCCGTCAAATGGGTTTGGAAGTTGAAAAATAAAAGACAATAAATAATACAGAGAATAATTAAATTTGTGGGAGGATGGATTGGTCATCTATCCGCTAACACCACATAAAGCTAACATTATATGCACTCCAAAAAATATAAAAATGCATTGCTTAAAATAGACAAGCAAAAACAATACAGTTTAGCAGAAGCCATTGATTTAGTTAAGCAAACCGCTAAGACTAAGTTTGATGGTTCAGTTGAGGTGCATTTGAATTTAGGGATTGACACAAAAAAGGGCGAACAGTCAGTTCGGGGTAGTGTGATTTTACCCCATGGTACTGGTAAAATTAAAAAAGTGGCAGTTTTTGCAACTGATGAAAAACAAGCTAAAGAAGCTGGTGCAGATGTGATTGGTAGTGAAGAGTTGATAAAAAATATTGTCTCAACTGGTAAAATTGATTTTGATGTAGCTATTGCTACGCCTGAGATGATGAAAAAATTAGCCGGCGCGGCAAAAGTTTTAGGTCCGCGCGGATTAATGCCTTCACCCAAGGCGGGCACTTTAGTGGACGGAGATAAATTGAAACAAACCGTAGAGGAGATTAAAAAAGGCAAAGTGGCTTTTAAAAATGATGAGAGCGGAAATTTGCATCAAATAATTGGTAAAATTAGTTGGGAGAGCCAAAAGATAAAAGAAAATTTTAATGTGTTTTTAGATGCTGTTAAGCAAGCCGAGCCAGCAGGTCTTAAGGGATATTTTATTAAATCACTTCATTTAACTTCAACTATGGGCCCGGCGGTTAAAGTTGAAGTAGAATGAAATTTAAGATATAATAACATTAATTATAAATTAACAAAAAATATTATGTCACCAGAAAAATCACCAGAAACAGGTCCATTTCAAAAAGGATATGGAGATTTCTTTAAAAGTGAACAGATTTCCCGCAATGTGGCTGAAAATATGCCATTTGAGGAGTTGTCTGAGTTGGTTGAAGAATTCAGTAAAAAAGTTGCAGATTTAGAAAAGGCAAACCCAACTGATCCCAATAGCGAAATATTAAAATTTAATCAGGATCAATTGGCTATGCTTGAGGAGGTTTTGAATAGCAGGCAAAAAAAAGCAGCTTAAAGAGGCGGTTTAATTTAAAACTAAGTTCTTTATGCCAGAAGAAAAAAAACATTATCGCCCAAATTGGGATGATTATTTTATGGCGATTACTAAATTGATTGCTGAGAGGGGGACTTGTGATCGTTTGTATGCCGGTGCGGTTTTAGTCAAGGACAAGCGTATTATCTCTACCGGATACAACGGTTCTCCACCCGGCTTGCCGCATTGCCATGATGCGGGACATTTGTATGAAGAAGGCCATTGTGTCAGAACAATTCATGGCGAGCATAATGCCCTTCTGCAAGCGGCCGTTCAAGGTGGAATTTCTACAGTGGGCTCTACTATATATACTAAATACAGCCCGTGTATTCATTGTGTTAAATATATTGTGGCGTGTGGAGTGAAGCGTGTGGTTATTGGTAAAATTTACCGCAATCAGAAAGCAGTAGATTATCTCAAAGACGCCGGGCTTAGAGTGGATATTTATAAAGAAAATAAGAAGTGGAATCAAGAAATAATAAAGCTTTTTAGTGAGGATATTCCAGAGAGAAAAAATGAAGGTGAGGTAAAATTAGAAAGTCATAAATAAGTTATGGAACAGGTAATTATTGGCATCACAGGCACTTTGGGAGCCGGCAAAGGCACGATCGTTGAATATTTGCAAAAAACTAAAGGTTTTAAGCACTATTCAATGTCGGACTATATTACCCAACAGATAAAACAGCGTGGATTGGCAGTCAATCGGGATAATATGGTGAAAGTAGCTAACGATTTAAGGGCTAAGTTCGGAGCCGCTTATATTGCCACGGAGCTATATAAGCAAGCACAACAAGACGGCGGGGATTGTGTGATTGAAAGTTTACGCACACCAGCAGAGATTGAAGAGTTGCAAAATAAGGGAAATTTTTATTTATTAGCTATAGACGCAGATGCCAAATTGAGATTTGAGAGGATTAAGCACCGGGGTAGTCTTAAAGATGGGGTAGATTTTAATAAATTTTTAGAAGATGAAAAACGGGAGATGCAAAATACAGAGCCCCATAAGCAGAATTTGAGTAAATGTATTGCTATGGCAGATTATAAAGTTGATAATTCTGGCAGTTTTGAAGAGCTATACCAAAGGGTGGAAGATGTTTTAAATGTGATATTAAAGGATTGAGTATGTATTTATTTATTAATACTTCAGACGCGAATTATATTGAGTTGGCCTTATTTGACAGACAAGCCAATTTTTTAAAAAGAAAAAAAATTAAAGCGCCATATCGGCAGTCTGAAAAATTACTGCCTGCAATAGAGCAAATGGTGGGCCATAAAAAACAGCAATTAGAGGGTATTGTGGCGATTAAAGGGCCGGGCAGTTTTACCGGATTAAGAGTTGGTTTAAGCGCGGCCAATGTGCTTGGTTGGAGTCTGCAGATTCCGGTAGTTGGTATTAGTTTTAATAGGGCTGATTTAAAAGGGCAATTATTAGAGGTAGTGCCAACTAAAAATAAAAAGTTCAAGCCAGTTATGCCAGAATATGGCAGAGAACCAAATATAAGTGTGAGTAACAAGTGAATTAAGTTATCCCATGTCATCTTTTGTGGGAAGAAATAGATAGATTGTTTTTTTCACTTACCTTCCTTATTCCTCCTCCCATCGTTACTCCTAAATTATCTTAATGGTTCAATTCTGGAGAATTGAACCAGAATATTAGTCAATCTCCACAAGGACAGTTCTGCGTTAGCAGGACTGTTCTTGGATGTTAAATCCTTTGTGCTTTGCTCAAGAACAGTCCTTTAAATATAAAATTTAAAGAACTGTCCTTGTAGATCCCTTCATTACTCGTAAGGATGATAAGAGGAGAAAAAATTTAATTAAAGTAAAAAATTTAAAACAAAATAAGGAGGACACAGATGTTTTTTATTGCCTTGGATAATAAGTCTACAGGAATGGGGTGTATCTTTAAAGTACAAGAAAGCTCCGGATTGAAAGAACAGGTTGCCAGTTTTTTGGCAGGCACCAAGGAGGGTGATCAGATCGTTCTGTTGTCTGATCAGGGTGATTTAATGTTTCAAGTTATAAGTAAAAATACCCCAGAGGCTTGGAGTGGATTGATTAAGGAGACAAAAATCCAAGATACTTCAAGCGAAGATGGATCCATTGGTTATTCAGTCTTTATAACTCTGGATAATCAACTAATGCTCATATTATTTCTGGATAATATTCCAGATTGGATTCATCGCCCATCTCAAAAAATACAAATAAGTGGGGCAAAAATGAAAACTGACAAATCATTGGCAATTTGCCAGTTGTTTGATACAGAGGAATTTAAATTCATAGAGTCTTTTATTTTACCTTTGAATTACATACGAATTTTAAGTCACCTTTAATTTTCATATACGCTGTATTTTATACAGCGTATTTTTTATTGATAAAAAAATCAAATAAATGGTAGCTTGTATTTTAGCAGATTAGGGATGTATTTTGAGTTATAGTTGTAGTATTATTTTATCCACATAG
Source organism: uncultured Gammaproteobacteria bacterium (assembly GCA_964628705.1). Lineage (GTDB taxonomy): Bacteria > Patescibacteriota > Patescibacteriia > UBA2196 > GWA2-42-15 > CAZVLW01. The sequence continues at coordinate 30,785 of CAZVLW010000002.1, read as the reverse complement.
ATAAGTGTTGAAGTTTGGCTAAGAGTGGTATATAATTAAAGCAAGGTGGGGAAAAGTGGGAAAAAGTGGATAACTATTGGCTATGGATGAGAAATCCTTAGTTTTTTTGTACTTTTTTTAGGATTGATTATTTGATGGCAGATATTGGCCCAAATTAAAAAAAATATTTATGTTTTTAGGTGAGTATTTACATACAGTTGATAGTAAAAATAGATTGGCTATACCTGCTAATTTCAGGCAATCTTTTAAGCAAGGGGCAGTTATTACACGCGGTTTAGATAATTGTTTGTTTGTTTATACAAAATCAGATTGGCAAAACTTAGTTAAAAAAATTGCCGAATTACCTTTAAGTCAAGCTAATGCCAGAAGTTTTTCCCGAATGATGTTAATGGGTGCTATGCAAGCCAAATTGGATAAAATGGGTAGAATTTTAATTCCAGATTATTTAAAGGAATATGCTGGATTGGGTAAAAAAGTAGTTGTTGGCGGAGTCTATAATAGATTAGAAATTTGGGATGAAAAAAAGTGGCAAAGCTATAAAGAACAAAGTGAAAGAAATGTGGAGAAGACAGCTGAAGATATGTTGGAATTGGGAATATAGTTTGAGTTAATCAAGTAAATTAATTGATAAGTTAAATTAAATTTCAATTAAAATGTTGAGCCATAAACCAGTACTTGTAGAAGAAGTGATTGATTATTTAGATCCCAAGCCAAATGAAAATTTTATTGATTGCACTTTTGGAGGCGGCGGGCACGGTTTGGCAATCTTGGATCATATCCAGCCTAAAGGTAGGATTTTAGGCATTGAAGCTGATAACCAGACATTATTGAATTTTAAAGCTAAAGCAGGTGAATTGACAAATTTAATTTTAGTCAATGATAATTTTGTAAATTTATCGCGTATTTATGAATACAGTTTTAATTATCCAGTTCACGGTATTTTATTTGACTTGGGCTTCTCTACGCTTGAGTTAGAGGATTCAGGCAGGGGGTTTAGTTTTGAAAGGGATGAGCCGTTGGATATGAGATTTGATCCGTCCCGTCAACAGCTGACAGCCGGCCAAATTATTAATTATTTTGCTTTAAAAGAATTAGAAAAAATTTTTAGAGAGTATGGTGAGTACCCAAAGGCGTTTAATTTGGCGAAAGCCATACTTGAAAGGAGAAAAAATAAAAAAATTCAAACCACCAAAGAGTTGGCGGCATTGGTAAAATCTATCCGCGGAGGAAAGGGTGGAAGAAAAAAAGTCAATCCGGTAGCGCAAGTTTTTCAGGCATTAAGAATAAGCGTTAACCAGGAGTTGGACAATTTAGGGCGAGCACTACCTCAAGCATTGGATATACTTGAGCCGCATGGCAGAGTGGCAGTCATTTCTTTTCATTCATTAGAAGATAGATTGGTAAAAAATTTTTTTAGGGATTTGAAAAAGAGTGGTAAAGCAGAGTTGTTAGTTAAAAAGCCGATTGTGCCAAGCCATCAGGAAATAAGACAAAACTCTAAAAGTAGGAGTGCCAAGATGAGAGTAATTAAGAAAGTTGAGAGATGAGTGGTAAGAAGTAAGTGGTAAGAAGTAAGGAGTAAGCAGTAAGTCCTGCTAACGCAGAGATGTCCTTGTGAGGATTAACTAAGTCTTGGCAAGCAGAGCTTATAATAAGTGAAAGAAAGCCAAGGATTAATCTTTATTTATTGTTAATTATTGATGGTTAATTGATATCATTATGTGTAAAAAATTTATAAAAAAATCAAAGAGCTGTACCAAAAAGAAAAAAAGGTTTAAATTGCAGATACCTTTTAGTTTTAGCTGGTTAAATACATTTTTGCTATTGTTAATAGTTGTTTCAATATCTTATTATGTAATGTTTGCCAATCATCAAGCTACTGCTGGTTATAAAATGAGTGACTTAGAGGAGCGCATAGAAAATTTAACTAAAATAAATAAAAATTTTGAATTAACTTTGATTGAGTTGCAGAAAATAGAAAGAATTAAGCAAGCCGCTTTGGCGCAAGACATGGTGGCCGTAGAGGAGGTTGATTACTTGGTTGGTTCCAAATCAGGTTTAGCTAAAAGATAATTGACTTTATATGGTTAAAGGTAAAAAAGCTTTAAACTTGGATAGAATGAAGCTACTGTATGTAGTTTTTTTTGTTGTGTTTTTTGTTATAATAGCTAAGTTGTTTTATATTCAAATTATTCAAAGTGAATATTATGCAAAAAAAGCGCGAAGCCAGCATTTAATTGAACAAAAAATTTTACAAAAAAGGGGAGAGGTGTATATGTATAATAGCAAAAACAACAACAAGACACCTCTTATTATTAACCAAAATTTAAATCTATTGGTAGCTGATCCAAATCAAGTTAAGCTGCCGCGCCAAGCAGCCAGTCAGTTGGCGGGTTATCTTTATGATAAAGATGGTGAGTGCCAAGAGCTTATAGATAAAGATAGCCCTGATGAGTTGATAGAAAAATGCGAAAAAAGTAAACAAAAAAGGGAGTTGTTTTATGCAAAGTTAAGTAAACAAAATGACCCTTATGAAATATTGGCCCATTATTTAACCAAGCAAGAGCGCCAAGATATAGAGCAAATGGAGTTAGATGGAATATATTTTGAGCCGGAATGGGTGCGCCATTACCCAGAGAGAGAGGTGGCTGGAGTAATTACTGGTTTTTTGGGTTATCAGCAATATAGAAGGGTGGGGCAGTATGGTGTTGAGGGTTATTGGGAAAAAGAGTTGGCTGGTGAAGCAGGTAGGATTTTTGGGGCTAAGGATAATCAAGGGAAATTTATCGCGGATGCTTTGCAAGAAATTAAGGAAACTCAAAATGGGTTTGATATAGTCTTGACTTTGGATAAAATAGTTCAAAACAAAGTTTATGAAATTTTATCTCAAGCAGTCAAAGATTATCAGGCAGAAAAAGGTTCAATTTTGGTTATGGAGCCAGATACGGGCCGTATTCAGGCAATGGTAGATTATCCCAGTTTTGATCCAAATAATTATAGTCAAGTTGAGGATGTTGGTTTATATGCCAATTCTCTAATAAATTCTAGTTATGAGCCGGGTTCTATTTTTAAAATGATTACCATGGCCGCGGGTATTGACAGCCAAGCCATTAAGCCAACTGATGTATTTGAAGACAAAGGGTTTGTTGAAATCGGTGAGCATAAAATAAAAAATGCTGATGAGGAAAAATTTGGCAAAATTACGATGACTGAAATATTAGAAAAGTCAGTCAATACAGGTTCTGTTTTTATTGTTTTAGAAACTGGCCTTGATAGATTTCGTGATTATGTATATAAATTTGGCTTTGGAAAAAAACTTGGTATTGGGTTAAATACTGAAATGGCTGGAGATATTAGCTCTTTAAATAAGGCAGGAGACATATATTTAGCCACGGCTTCATATGGTCAGGGTATATTAGTGTCTCCTCTGCAAATGGCTACAGCTATGTCAACTATTGTCAATAATGGCGTAAAAGTTAGCCCGCAAATAGTAGATTATTTAGCAAAAGATGGGGAAAAAGTTGAGATAAAAAAAAATATTCCTAAAGATAAAGTAATTAGTCAACGTTCAGCCCAAACCTTAAAAGCAATTTTAGTTTCGGTGGTGAAAAATGGGCATGCCAAAGGGGCTGGAGTAGATGGTTATTTTGTTGGCGGTAAAACAGGAACTGCCGAGATTGCCGCTAAGGGTGGCTATAGTGAGCATGAGACGATACATTCATTTGTTGGTTTTGGACCTTTTGAAGATCCTAAATTTGTTATTTTAGTTAGATTAGATAAACCAAAGGTAGGTAAGTATTCTGCTATGACCGCGGCACCTACTTTTGCGAAGGTGGCTAAATTTTTATTTCAGTATTATAGCATTGCCCCGAGTGAATAATTATGAATGGAAAAAAAAATTATACTTGAAGTATATTTTTTTTATGGATTTTTGTTACTATTTGGTGTAAAATAATGGATACAAATTAAGGTAGTAAATATTAAATTCTCCAAGTGTCTACGTATTGGCCAATGCCGTAGTTATCTCTTTTTTTTTGTCGGTTGGGTAATTTTTCTGACCATCTTAATAAATCTCTAATTTCAATTTTATATCTGGCATTTTTAACCAGCACGGGTAATTCCCCATTGCTTATAGCACGCCTAATAGAGCGCTCACTAATACCAAAAAGCAAGCTGGCAGTAGATGGTGAAATTCTAATTTCGGTTGACATAAAAATAAATTTTGTGTATAGTTGTATTTTGTATTGAGAAAATCTGTCTAATAATAGTTTATGTCTGTTTTTAAATTTTGTCAACAATTTTTTTGCCATTTTTAAAAAAGGTTTTATTTATCTTAATTTTTTTCAAGGATATCCTTGCCATTTTTATAAGAATTTTAATTGACGAAATGCGATTTTTAAGCTAATGTAACAATAATAATTTTTATACGACTAATTAAGTGAAGTCTAAAAATGAAATTTAAACAGGAGCAAAAGTTGTGGAAGAGAATTGTGCAAGGTGATGAAAAATCATTTGCCAAAATTTATGATGAATATATAAATAATATATACAGATTTGTTTTTTTAAAATTAAATTCTAGAGAATCTGCCGAAGAGATTGTCCAAGATGTGTTTTGGGAATTGTGGAAGACTGCTAAGCGAGAAAAAGCTATTAACAGTATTCGTGCTTTACTTTATAAAATCGCTAGATTTAAAATTGCAGATTATTATCGTTCACAAAATATAACTGACGAGGCAGATGATATTAATGGGCATATTGACGTGAGCAATGATGATTTGTCTGCCGAAGAGTGGATTGATATTAAGATAGATATAGACCAATTAAAAAAAGCACTGATTGAGCTAAAGGGAGTTTACCGCGATGTGGTTATCTTAAAGTATATAGATGAGTTGTCTAACGCTGAAGTGGCCGAGATTTTGCAAAAAACTGAAGCCAATGTGCGGACCATTGGCCATAGGGCGATAAAACAGCTCAAATCCGCCTTGCGAGATTTATCAAAACCAGAATTATAAAATTTACTATATATAAAAATTTAGTTCAATTTTGAACCATCATCAATATGTTGAATTTACGTAATGAACTAAAAAAAATACAGGTTAAACCGGATAGGGTTTGGAAGAAGCAAACTCGGAGTTTTATGTTGCATAAAATTAGAAGGTATAATACCGAACAGAGTGAGAGTGGTGATAGTTTAAAAAATGTATGGTTTAAATTTCAGCAAAGTTTTCAAAGAATGCATTTGGCGTGGCGGCCAGTTGGAGTGTTTGCTATTGTGGTGATGCTTTTTATTTTTAGTTCCGCGGGCTTAGTAACTGTCGCGCAAAATTCAATGCCGGGAGATTCTATATTTGTAGTTAAAAAAGCAATTGAAAAAGCTCAGAGTCTGATGGTTACGGACTATGTTAGACAGGCTGAGTTAGCGGGCAGATTTTTAGACAACAGGGTGGATGAGTTGCAACGCGTAGCCCATCAACGAGCTTATTTGGTTCAAGCTGGCAAAGATGGCAAAAAACAGGCTGATACTTTGCTTTTAGCCCTCAGAGAAGTCAATCAGCAGTTGGACGAAGTGGATAGCAGTCTGGAGAAATTAAACCGATCAACTGATGATAGTGAGAGGGGTAACGACACTGCCACAGCTTTGGCGATGAGTGAAAAAATGAGTAATTATAAAGAAGAATTGAGCAAAGTTAGAGATCAGATAGTTGATCAAGGGGCAGACAGCGCCTTAGAGGAAACTTTGGATAAAGTTAATAAAGTTAATTCAAACATTTTAGCTGTCATTGTGGAGCGTCATGAGAGCGGGCAAAACGGGTTGGATGAAAAAGTTTTACAAACTAAATTGGAGGAGCATTTGGATTCAGTGGAACAAAAAGCAAAGCAGATAGAAGATGATCAGACAGTTAAGGCAGATACAGCTGAAACAAACGAGGATGATGAGCGTGCTCAAATAAAAGAAAAGATAGAGTTAGCCAAGCAGGCAATTAAGCAAAATAAATATAAATTGAGTTTAAGCTTGGCAAATGAAACGAATACCATTATTGAGATGTTGTATGGTGAGATACATAAAAAACGGTCATTGGATGAATTGTTAACAACTGATGTAGAAGGTGTGGTTAGCACGACTGATGATGTGGGAGTAACTAATACTATTAGGGTTAGTTCAGATCAAGCCCCATCAGCTAATAGCCAAAATAAACAATCAGCAGATGAAGCAGGTAAGCCAAATAAGCCAGCTCAAGATAGCCGAGCTAAGGCAGATGATTCAGACCAAAAATTTGAGGTCGGTTTAGAGTAGTCTATGACAGCAGTAGAGAGGATACTCTTGGATGAAAAAAGTGATCAAGCCGATAGTCAGGACAAAGAGATTTATGAAGAACATAAAATAAGATACCGCTTTGCCGCGGGTTACGCAGTTGGAAAAAGAGTCTTAGATATTGCTTGTGGGAGCGGTTATGGCAGTCAAATCTTGGGGCAAGCAGGAGCTAAGGAAGTTTGGGGGGGCGATATTTCATATGATGCAATAGATTTTGCTAAAAGTAGCCATAGTGGTGAAGACGTGCATTTTAGAGTTATGGAGGCGAGTGATTTGCCGTTTGAAGATGACAGTTTTGAAATGGTGGTAAGTTTTGAAACTATTGAGCACCTTGACAATCCAAAATTGTTTATTCAGGAAATCTATAGGGTCTTAAAACCAAATGGCAAATTGATTTTATCTACGCCGAATAAATCAGCTACGCGCAGATTAAATATTTCCAATCCATATCATATCTATGAGTTCAAACAAAACGAGCTGTTGGATACGCTAAATGATTTTAGCCATATTGATTTTTATTACCAGCGTCCTTTAGAGCCAATGAGCTGGCGGCAGAAGGTATTGCATCAGTTGTATTTTATCTATACCAAGTTGCCATTCTTTTATTTTTTAAAATATTTAGTGCCCAAGCAAAGTCAGCAGTCAATTTCTGCAAGTTTGAAAGCAGTTAAAGACGATTTTGATATTGTCAAAAATAAAGAAAATCAGGAGTATTTATATTTTATAGTAGTTGCTGAAAAATAAATTCCTTTTTGAATGAGGATTTTAGTTGATAAAATTTTCATTCAAGGAGGGGTTATTAGATTTTCTATCCTAAATTTAAAGGTCGGCGCCAAATTGGCGATGGATAGGAATAAGATTAATTTTAGGGTTATGAGTTAGCCAAATATTTATTTGACGAAAGTTGGCTTGAGATAAGGGTCAGTTAGCCCGTGCTGCAGACTCTTGGGTTTTTCCCAATTGAGTCAACACTGCTCGAGCCGTCAAGTAAGGGCAAGCTATAATCCTAAAAAATATAAAGAAATATTATGATTAAAAAAGGTTTTGTATTATTTATGGCTTTGGCCATGGTGCTATCTTATTCAGTTGCACTGACAGGTAGTACAGCTCGAGCCGCCAGCGACGGTGATCTTATTAAAATGGAAGATCACAGCGCAGTTTATTATTTAAACGGCGGCAAGAGATATGTTTTCCCAAATGAGAAGACATATATGACTTGGTATTCTGATTTTAGCGGCGTAGTAACTGTTTCACAATCTGAAATGGAGAGCTACCCACTTGGTGGTAATGTAACTTATCGCCCAGGAACCAAGTTGGTAAAAATTGATACAGTTCCAACTGTTTACGCGGTAGAGCCGGGTGGCGTTTTACGCTCAATTGTAAGTGAAGCAAATGCCATTGACCTCTACGGTGAACAATGGAACCAAATTATTGACGATGTCCCAGATTCTTTTTGGGTAAACTATACTATTGGTGACCCATTAGAAGAAGGAGCTTATCCTACCGGCCAGTTAGTCAAAGAAGAGGGTTCAGCCACCACTTACTATATTGATGGTGATATGAAGCGACCCGTTGCTACTGGTGATGCTTTTGAAGCAAATATGTTTAAGTGGGATTTTATTTTCACTGCTGATGATTTATCCAGCTACAGTGACGACAGTTCTATTACCGATATGGAAGAAGGTTTAACCACAGTGGCCGGCTCTGCTGAAGGAACTACTCCAAGTGAGGGCACAGTAAGTGTTTCACTTTCTGCTGATACACCAGCTACCACCACTTATATTAAAAGTGAAGCTCGCGCACCATTCTTGGTGTTAGACTTTACCAACAATTCATCTGATGATGTGACAGTTGATGCTATGACAATTGAACGCGGAGGACTCTCAGTTGATGATGATATTTCCTCAGTTTCACTCTATGAGGATTCTGTTACTGGTGACCAAATCGGGGTTAGTAAAACTTCATGGAATTCTGATGACCAGATGAAATTTGGCGGTGATTTAGAAGTTCCAGCTGGGACTACCAAAAAAGTTTATGTAACTGGTGTGGTTGGCTCAAGCGCTAACGCGGGAAATACTCCCAAGTTGGGCTTGGTAGCTGCTGATGTCAAGAGTGGCACTCTAAATGGCAGTTTGCCAATTTGGGGTAATCAGATGAATTTGAATACTTCTGTCGTTTTAGCTGTTTGGGACATTACAGATAAAAGCTCTATTTATGTTGATGATACTTCACCTAAGGTGGGCGACACCATGGTAGAAGTGGCTGGCTTTAAAGTAGCCAACAACTCAAGTGATGCCAATCAAGATGTAGAGTTGAGTAAATTTGTCCTCAAGCAATCAGGCAGTGCTGATGAAGATGATGTTGATAAATATCTATTAGTTAAGGATGAAACAGGAGATATTTTAGCTGAAGCCACCCAAGAAGGCGACTATGTCAGCTTTATGTTGGACAGCCCATATCAAATTGACTATGGTGATGATGTAACATTAGTGGTTAAAGCTAATGAAATTACAGACGGCACCAATAGCACAATCAATTTGGATATTTACAACGAAAGTGACGTAGTAGTCAAAGATTTGCTTTACGACGCCTATGTGGCTGACAACAGCGGACTGTCATCCAGCCGTCCAGCAATGGATACTGATGACAGTTATGAGTTAACCATCGGCACCGGAACATTAGATGTTCAAGTAGATGGTGACTTTGATGAAGATGATATCTCAGAAAATGCTGATAATCAGCAAATCGCTCAATGGCTATTTATTGTCAAAGGTGAGCCAGTAGATATTACTGAGTTAGAAGCCAATATTATTACTGATTCATCCGCCTCAAGCGCATATGCTGATATAACCAATGCTACATTTTATAATGTAGAAACAGGCGACACATACGGCACAGTTGACCCAAATTCAACTGGCGGTGTAACTTCAACCGATACTATTTCACTTGCCGTAGGCACTCATAAAATTGGACTTGAAGTTGATCTAAATGCAGATTTTACTTCAGGTGACACAATTTATGCCTACATTAAGCCAAGCACTTATGTAACTGCTGAAGGCACTATTTCCGGCCAATCAATCACTGATTCAACTACCAGCAATATGACTTCACCATCTACTAACGGTATGACTATTAAAGCTGGCAAGCTCTCTTTCAGCTTGGATAGCGAAGGTAATATGACAGCTGTTAAAGGCACTACTGGCGTAGATGTAGCAACTGTGCAATTAGATGCAACTGGGTCAGGTAGTGATGTGTCTGTTTCACAGCTCAAGTTGGAGCTTGAGGTAACTGGTATGAGCTCAGACGAGCTGTCTAACTTGGCACTTTATGATGGCAATACAGAAGTAACGGTTAGCAATGACCCAGATTCTTCACTCTCATCTACTGGTGGCACTAACGTGACTGCCACATTTTCTATCAGTCCAACCTTGACTGTGGAGAAAGGAACTGTCAAATATTTGGATGTTAAGGTTAACTTAGCTTCAAGCCTTTCCAACACTGATTCATTTAACTTCAAGACAACTGATAGTATTACATCAAGGGATGCTGAAGGTGAATCTATTACAGAGACTATTTATGAAACAAGTGGTCCAACTGTAAGTATTGCTGATGCAGGCACCCTAACTATTACCAGAGTTGACCAGTATGAAAACGGTTACCTTAATGGTAATCAAACTGGTTTGGTGATTGGTAAATTCAATATGAAAGCCGCTTATGATGATGTTAAGGTGAAGAAGCTTTACGTTGACATTGCAGCTGTTGAAGGCGGTGGCACAGATGAATTTGCCGCTATGTATCTGTATAAAGGCAATGACTTGGTAGCTACTGCCAGCGTTACTTCAACTGACCAAACTGACCCAGTGCTCTTCAATATGGAAACTGATCCATATACAGTGCCTGTTGGCGAGACACATGAGTTGAGCTTGGTAGTTGATACACCTGTTATTGACGAATCTGGCGATGTAGCTACATTGGCTAACCCAATGGACGGCTTTCAGCCAAGCATTTCAAGCTCCAAGGTTACCTTGTTGAATTCAAATGCTAGCGTCAATTCAGCTACTTTGAATTTTGCTGAATATGTCTTGGTCAAGAGCCAGCCAACTGTGACAGTGGCGGCTTCTGGTGATAGCTTAAGCGGTGACGGTACATATGATATAATTGATGTTACTGTGGCGGCTGATTCTGTTGGTCCAATTGGACTTTACAAGATGAAGTTCAAGGTTACCACCACCACTGTGAGCGTATCCAGCCCTGAAGTGTATGAAGGTACTACTCGTGTTTCCAGCGAAGCAACTGATGGTACTTCTATTACATACGGTGACGGATTCGGTATCTTTACAGTTCTCTTTAATAAGCAGGGCTATGGCGGAGAATTAAGACAAATTTCTGCTGGAAGCTCTAAGACTTATAGCTTGAGAGTAACTGTAAGTGGCTTTAATTCAAGCAATTCAAACAGCGTAGTTACACAACTCTACGGCGATGCTGATTATTTGAGCGCTGACTATGAAGGCGCTTCAACAGCAGCAGCTGATACTAATGGTGACTTTGTTTGGTCAGACCTTTCATATGGCAATACATCTACTACTGCAACCACAACGGTTCAGTGGATGAACGGCCATGATGTAAATGGTATGCTTGACACACTTTCTTCATCTAAGGCAATCTAATTGTTCTTAGTTTGAGGAAACAAAAAACTCCGCCCCGGCTTTTAGCCGGGGCGGGTTTGATTTTTGGTTTAAATTTATGTATAATGAAAATAAATTTTTAACAAGCAAGCTAATATATGAATATTGGGATGTATAAGTTATAGAAGTAACAAGTAACAAGTTACCAAAAACAAATAATAATCAACAAGCGATGACCAATAAATCAAATCCACATACTTTTGATTTAGAGCGGCGGACTACTAAATTTGCAAAGGATGTTCTTATAGTGTGTAAAAAGATTCCAGTAAATTCTATAAACAATAGATTGACTAGCCAAGCCGTAAGATCCGCTGGCGCAATAGGAGCCAATTATAGAGAGGCGAATGATTCATTAGGTAAAAAAGATTTTTTAGATAAGCTTAGGATTGCCCGCAAGGAAGCTAAGGAATGTATGCACTGGCTGGAATGATTGGCGGAAGCTGATAAAAATTTTATTAGGAATTTAAGAATTTTGTGGATAGAGTGCAGAGAACTAAAAAACATATTGTCTAAAATTATTATTAATTATAGTAATCGTTATATTTGATTTGTTTTTTGTAACTTGTAACTTGATGTTTAATAGATTGTTTTATGAATAAAAAATATATTATTATATCAATTGTAATTATCATTTTTTTGGTCGGCGGAGGTTTGGCTTATAAATTTTATTATTTGCCGGAAAGTAAAGTGGAAAACACCGAAGCTGAAGTTGAAGAATTGGATCTGGATTATGTGTTGCAATTTGAAGTTAAATTGGACAACATAACTGGATATCAAAAAGAAAAGGAATTTAAACGCTTTACTGATGCTAAAGATAAAATTTTAAAAAATATTGAGGCGGGCAAAGAGCTAAATGATAATGACAATTTCTATGCTTGGCTTGAGGTTGCTCTGGCGCAAAAGATAGTAGGGGACTATGAGCGTGCCGCTACTATTTGGAAGTGGTTCAACCATGCTTATCCGCATAATAGCGTATCACCTTTTAATTTAGGGGGTTTATACCGCACTTTTGTTAAAGACAAAGAGCAAGCTGAAAAGTATTATAAAATAGCATTGGAGCGTGAAAAGCATAAATTCCAATACTATTTAGGTCTGCATGAGCTGTACCGCCACGGTTTTGAAGATGAAGGCAAAGCCATAGATGTTTTAGAGCAAGGTCTGGAAAATAACCCGGATGATAAAAATTATATTAAGGCACTCATTAGTTATTTAGTGAAAATCGGGCGTTTAGATGAAGCTAACAGGCAGTTGGATAAATGGTTGGCAGACCATCCTGAGGATTATGGATTGAGAGCGAAAATCAACTAACAGTAAGCGTTAACTATTAAATCATTTTATAAGATTCACTTAATTCATTTATTTTTTTATGATTTTACTTAAACGCACAATTCAGTTTTTGCTCGGAGCGGCGGTTTTTAGTCCTTTGGTTTTTTCACATAATTTTTATTACCCTTATGTAACTTCTAAAGTATTGTTTTTTAGAGTAGTGGTTTTATTGGCTTTGATTGTATGGGCAATTTATTTTTATCAACGCAAAAGAATTGAGTTTAAAGTAAATTATATTTGGTGGATATATTTATCTTTATTTGTGGCAATGCTTGTTTCGTCTATTTTTGGAGTGAGTTTTATGCGCAGTTTTTGGAGCAATTTTGAGCGTGCAGACGGAATAGTTTTGCAGCTACATTTATTGCTGTTTTTTATTTTACTTAGCTTGACTTTAACCAGTTGGCGTGAATGGAAGTGGTTTTTAAGGGCGGTGGTGTTTGCCTCCTTGCTAACCAGTTTGTATGGATTATTGCAATATGTGGGATTGTTTGAAGCAATGAGTTCAGCTGGCGCGCGAATTGGAGCGACTTTGGGCAATCCGGCTTATTTGGCAAATTATGCGGTTATGAGTTTGTTTTTATCAATCTATTTGAGCTTTAAAGAGGACAGGCGAGCGTGGCAAGTCTTTTATTATATTACTTCAGTAGTTTTTATATTAGCTATATTATTGACCCAAACAAGAGGTGCTATACTCGGTTTGGCATTGGGTTTTATGCTTTTGGCTATCTTAAATCTTGTCAGCTTGCCAAGTGAAAAATATAAAATAAAGCGTTTCAGCGCTATTTTGTTGACGCTAATAATTTTAGCTGGTGGTTTTATTTTTATTTTTAAAGACAAGCCAGTAGTCAAGCAGAATCCTATTGTAAATAGAGTTGCCTCCATATCATTGGAAAGCCATACAGCTCAAACAAGATTGGCTGCTTGGGGAGTTGCTTTTAGAGCATTTCAGGATAGACCTATTTTTGGGTGGGGGGTGGAAGATTATAGCTATGCTTTTAGCAAATATTTTCCACCATCTATTTATGAGTCAAGTGATTCTAAAATTTGGTTTGATAAAGCGCACAGCGTATTTTTTGAGTATTTAGTAACTACTGGGGCAGTGGGGGCACTGCTTTATGTAGCTTTGTTGGTTTATTTGGTTTATGTGTTATGGAAAAAAACTCAATTTAGCAGGCTTGAGGCAAATATTTTAATTTCTTTAATAGTGGCTTATTTTGTTGCTAATATGTTTGTCTTTGACACTTTGGCCACCTATATTGTATTTATCGCGGTGTTAGCTTTTGTGGCGCATTATCATGTTGACTCCAAGCAATACACATTAGAATATCAACCCAAAACCATCTTATTTTTAGGAGTTATTTTGGCGGTTATGTTGCATCTAGGTTATCTTTGGAATATTCAAGCTATGCGGGACAACAAAACTTTGCTTCAAGCACAGGTGGTGGCTGCTCAAAATAAAGCCAAATATACCCAAGACGCACATCAGTCCTATAATAAATTACTTGATGGAAATAATAGTTTTACCCGTTTTGAGGGGTCTTTGGAGTTTGCCGGTTTTACCAGACAGCAAACTGGGCATTTGCCTGATTATGAAAGGCAGGCTATTTTTGACGATGCTATTGCTGAAATGCAAAAAACTATTGAGATGGATCCGCATCAGGTTCGGTATAGATACAATTTAAATGAGCTTTACTTGCAGTCATATAATTATCAAACCAACAGGGTGGATAAAGTTTTGGAGTCAAAGGATAAATTGGTAGAGTTGGCGCCAACCAGGGCACATACCTATTATCAGATAGGCCAAGCGTATGTGCACCAAGGTGAGTATGATAAAGCCATAGAGCAATTTAATAAAGCAGTGGAGTTAAACCCTGAGGTAGTAGAAACTCATATTAATGTGTATGTGGCGGCATTGTTTGGTGGAAAAGTGGACTTGTTAGACAAGCTGGAAGAGAAAATAAAAAAGCTCAGCGCTAATTATTTTGAAAAAGAAGAAAATTTAGTGCGTTTTATTTCAGTTTATAAAAATAAGGGATATGATGAGCGTTTTGAAAAAACTATGGAAAAATTAATTGAGCTCAAGCCAGATAAATTGGAATATTATTCAACTTTGGCGATTTATTATGCTGAGTCAGGACAGAATCAAAAAGCCATTCAAGTAATTTCTCGCCTTAAGGGGGTGAGCCAAAATTTAGATGCACAGGTAGCAGATTTTATTAAAAAAATTAATCAGGGAGATTTTATAAAAGAGTAGTTGTAAATAGTTTAGAGCCAAGCTAAGGTTGGCGGGGGTTAATTTATTATTTATGGGGTATTTGTTTATTATGGTAGTTTGAAATTCCTTTTGGATTTGTTTAGTTCGTTGCTTTTTTAAAAATTCATATTTTTGTTTTGCTATTATTCTTTTCGTGTATTGTTTTTTGTGAATGGCCTTTTTTTTGCGTATGGTTTACTTTTTTTGGTGTATTTTTCCTTTTGTTTAGTTGCTTAGTGTATTATTTGTTGCTTTGGTGTATTTTTCCTTTTGTTTAGTTGCTTAGTGTATTATTTTGTCTATTTTCTACTTTTGTCTATGATTGTGTCTATGATTGTGTTTATTTTTTATAATGAACTTGTCTTTAATTTTGGTCCGATCGGACCAAAATTAAAGACAAGTTTAAAGATAAAATTTGGTTGGTGGATTTAAATATAAATAAATATTTAAAAACAGAAAAGAATGATTTTATGCGAATTTAAAGGTAAAGTCAGTTTAAGAACAGTTTTAGGGAAAGTATTATACATTTTGTATGTTGATGATGTTTAAATGGAACAGTATTGAGTAAATTTAGTATAGTAAATAAAAGTCAGCTTGGTTTAAGTGTGAATTTGATTATAAATAATTACAAATAAATTATATGAAGATTAATATAAAAGGTGCAAGTTTATCTGTGGCCAATTCTATTATTAATATTATTGATGAATTTGATCGTATGGCTGACAGTTATTCATTGGAGGGTTATTTTTATGCCAGCGTGAGGCGAGGTAGGAGA
Source organism: uncultured Gammaproteobacteria bacterium (assembly GCA_964628705.1). Classification (GTDB taxonomy): domain Bacteria; phylum Patescibacteriota; class Patescibacteriia; order UBA2196; family GWA2-42-15; genus CAZVLW01. The sequence continues at coordinate 15,432 of CAZVLW010000002.1, read as the reverse complement.
ATTAGGAAAAAAGAGCGACAAAAACAGAGAAAACAGCAGAAAGAGTATTATTCCTCTTTGGCTTATTTAAAAAAACAGAATTATATTAAAGAGATTAAAAAGGGTAATAAAAAATATTATAAATTAACCCCTAAAGGTGATAAGAAAAATTTATTTATTCAAACGCTCGTTTATAGCCAGCAAAATAAAAATAAAGTTAAAAATAAGAAATTGTTGAAACATTTAGTTATTTTTGATATACCAGAAAGAGAAAGGCGCTTCAGGACTTTATTTAGAAGATGTTTATATAATTTAGGTTACGATTTGGTCCAAAAAAGTTGTTTCATTTCAAATGATGCCGGGTCATATGATTTAATTAAACAAATCGTGGAAGATTATAAATTTGAAAAGTATATACAGATATTTAAAATTAAGTAAATGGATTGATTTGAAAATTTATTTTAAAGATTTTAGCGTGGATTATATATTTTTGTGTTTTTTTATGGCGTATCCTCTTGTCTTTAATTTTGGTCCGATCGGACCAAAATTAAAGACAAAAAATATACTCACGGTGTGAATAAAATAAGTAGTTACGAATTGAGTAAAATACATTCTCAGTGTGAGTAAATAAGTAGTTACGAATTGAGTAAAATACATTCTCAGTGTGAATAAAATAAGTAGTTACGAATTAAGTAAAATACATTCTCAGTGTGAATAAAATAAGTAGTTACGAATTAAGTGAAATATATTCACGGTGTGAGTAAATAAGTAGTTAAAAGGGTGAGTGTGTGGTAGATTGTTGTGTCTTAAATCAAGCAAAAAAGAGGTTTGAATTTGTGCTATAGGTGATAAGTGGACGTGCGTTTTGGTTGAGTAATATTTATATTATTTGTTATTTATTGCAGTAGGCGCAAGTTGATTTAATTTAAGTAAATTTTTTTAGTTTGGGTAAACATATTTTGGATATCAAAATATTTGGCTTTGTTTGAGTTGTTTTTGGCAAATTTTTTACATAGCGGTGGGTGGTTGAGTAGTTTGAGTGTCTGTTCGGCAAGTTGTTGGGTGTGGCGTGGTTGGACAAGCAAGCCGTTTTTTTGATGTTCAACAATTTCAGCATTGCCACCAACTTGCGTGGTAAGAATGGGCAATTGGGCGGCTAAGGCCTCCATTAGGGTGTAAGATAGCCCTTCTTTAACAGATGGTAAGATAAATAGATCAAAAGCTTTTAGGTATTGGTAAGCATTTTTTATTTCACCCACTAAGACAACCTCGCCTTCAAGCTGGTAAGTGTGGGTTAAATTGGTCAGATTTTTTCTAAGTGGACCATAACCGATAATAAATAATACAATATGGTTATCTTGGGATTTAATATAGCGCATAGCTTGGATTAGATAGGGCAATCCTTTGGCTGGATATAAATTGGCCACAGTGCCCAACCAAATAGTTTTATGATGAATCGGGGTAGTGGTCATTTTTTTTAATTCAAGGCGAGCTTGGTGTTGCTGTAAAAATTTTAAATTTTTAAGCCGTATGCCATTATGGATAAGAGTGATTTTATGAGCGGGGCAAATTTTGTAATGCAATAGTTTTTGTTTGTCGTATTCAGAAACTGCAATCAGGCGGGTTTTAAATTTGGCGCTCAGCCATTCAGCCAGCCAATAGAAGGTTTTATTAAATATATTAAGCGGTTCATTCAACACCAAGCCATGAACGGTGTAGATAATTTTTTTAATTTTAACCCTACAGCAAATTGAAGCAATAGCTCCGAGGGCACCAGCTTTAGATGAATTAAGGTGAACAATATCGGGTTTGAGAGTTTGATACAGTTTAACTATCTGCCAAAAAGCACGCCAATCATTTAATACATTAACTTGGCGTTGTAGATGGTGAAGGTAGTGCGTGGTGATATGATTTTGCTCTAAAGTAGTTTTAAGCTGTCCATTTTGTTCGCCACCAAAGGCTACGCTCACCTCAAAGTTGGGTTGGCGTTTGGAGTAGCTTGCCAAATCTGTTACATATTTTTGTGCCCCACCCCATTGGCTAAGCGTGATGAGGTATAAAATTTTAATTTTTTTAGTGGTTTGATGAGTTGGCATAAATCAATAGAGTTATATTTCAAGTATAGCTTAGATAAGCGGTAATTGGCAAATATTAACATAGATGGGTTTATTTTTTCTTTTTTTTGTATTATATTAAGAATTGTTATATAACTATTTTTTTATGAAAATATTAATAGCCAGCGGTATATTTATTCCAGAAGTGGGCGGGCCAGCCACCTATGCTGATAAGTTGGCGCGCGAAATGACCAGCTTAGGCCATAAGGTAGCAGTGGTAAGTTATTCAGATAAAGAGAGTTATGAGTTAGATAAAGATTTACCATATAAGGTATATCGGGTAAAACGTCAAAATAAAATAATCAATTATATTGCTTATTGGATGACTATTAAGCAGGTTTTATCAAACAATCAATATGAGGTAATTTATTGTTTTGATTATTTTAGCGCCGGACTACCAAGTGTGATAGCAAATAAAAAATTTAATTTAAAAATAATGATTAGAGTAGGCGGGGATTTTATCTGGGAGAGGTATATTGCCCGCTCCGGGGATTTAGTTACCTTGCGGGAGTTTTATCAAAGAGGTTTGCATTTACGTTTTGAAAAGCTTAGATTTAGGATTATTAATTGGGTTTTTAAGCAGGTGGATAAAATAATTTTTACTACTCAATTTCAAAGAGATATTTTTGTTAAAATGTATTATATCTCTAAAGAGAGGACACGTATCATCCCCAATCCTTTAGCTAACCATGAGGTGGAATTATTAGATAAAATTCAGCCTCAAAAAGAGATTTTATTTGTGGGTAGATTTATTCATAAAAATAATATATTTTTTTTATTAGATGCTTTTTTAGAAGCGGATTTAAAAGGATTTAGCCTGCATTTCATTGGTGAAGGGCCGCTTAAAGGTGAGTTGATAGACCATATATCACAAAACAATATTCAAAATGTATCGGTTGAACAAAAAAGGATAGGTAGTGAGTTGATAAAAAGATTAAAGCAAGGGCATTTGGTGGTTTTTCCGTCATTGACAGATATTTCCCCCAATAGTTTGTTGGAATGTTTAAAAAATAAGATACCTTTTGTGGCAACTAAAGAGATTGGTTATGATTGGTTGAGCGGTAAAGCATGGCAATTTTTACCCCAAAATAAAGCTGAATTGGTTGATATATTGAGGCGTTTGGTTGATCAAAAAGAATATCAAAATTACAGGCGCCAATTGGCTGAGTTGGATTACGGCCAGACTTATAGCCATGCGGGGCGCCAAACTTTAGAAATTATTAACCAAATATAATTTTGTTATATATTGACTAAAGTTGGAAAATAAGATAATCTGAGAGTGAAACCCAACGGGGTTAATTTTTTTATTAACTATGTCTTATTCTAAAAAAAACTTAAGATTGACTCTATTTGTTATTATCCTGATAGCGCTTTTTAGCTTTTTAGTGGATTATCACGTAGCAAATTTAAATGGCGGTGAGGATGCGTTTAAAGTGCCGGATTGGGTGCCGGTGGCTGGTTTTTGGAATAGTTTTGATTATCATTTAGGTTTGGATTTAAAAGGCGGCACGCATTTGGTGTATGAGGCAGACACTTCACAGGTAGCAAGGGCAGACAGGGACTCTGCGGTGGCTGGGGTGCGTGATGTAATAGAAAGAAGAGTTAATGCTTTTGGCGTGTCTGAACCCTTAGTGCAGACAAATAAGGATCAAGAGAGTAATTATCGTATTATTGTAGAGCTGGCTGGCGTGCGTGATGTTAATCAAGCTATTGAAATGATTGGAGAAACTCCACTTTTGGAGTTTAAAGAACAAAATCCAGAAGCTCTTGAAGAGCGTGAATTAACAGAGCAAGAAAAACAAGAGTTAGCAACATACAACCAGCAAGCAGGAAAACAAGCTGAAGAAATCAATCAGAGAGCTTTAGCAGGTGAGAATTTTGACAAGTTAGCCAAAGAATTTTCTGAAGATCCGGGATCTAAAGATAATGGCGGATCACTCGGCTGGGCAAGGAGAGGGGATTTTGTGGTTGAGTTTGAAAAAGCTATTTTTGATGAGCTGGAAGTGGGTGAAATTACCCCCAAGCCGATAAAGACAGATTTTGGCTATCATATTATTAAAAAAATGGATGAACGACAATTTAAGGAACCCAAGAGCGCGACATCAAGTGATGAATTGCTACCCCAAGAAGGTGAGCCAAAGACGGAAGTTTTAGCTTCACATATTTTAATCAGGACTAAAAGCAAGCAGGATATATTGTCTGAAGAAAATCAATGGAAAAATACTGAACTCTCAGGCGAGCATTTAAACAGAGCAGTGGTAACCTATAGTCAAAACACAAATGATCCCCAAGTTAGTTTGGAGTTTAATGACGAAGGAGCGGAGTTATTTGAGAAAATTACAGCACGTAATATAGGCAATCCGGTGGCTATATTTTTAGATGGAGAGCCTATTTCTGTACCTAATGTGAATGAAAAAATTACCGGAGGCAGAGCAGTGATTACTGGCAGGTTTAATCTTAAAGAAGCTAAAGATTTAGTACAGAGATTGAATGCGGGCGCTCTTCCAGTGCCTATTAAATTAGTTAGCCAGCAAACTGTAGGTCCGACTTTAGGTGCGCGGTCAGTAGATAAAAGTTTAACTGCTGGATTGTACGGCCTTTTGGCAGTAGCCCTATTTATGATTTTGTTTTACAGACTACCCGGTGTGTTGGCAGTTTTGGCTCTATCTATTTATACTTTAATAGTTTTGGCAATTTTTAAAATTTTATCGGTTACGTTAACATTGGCTGGTATTGCTGGTTTTATTTTATCCATTGGTTTAGCAGTAGATGCTAATGTGTTGATTTTTGAGCGGCTCAAAGAAGAATTAAGAAGGGGCAAAAGTTTTAGCACCGCAGTAGAGATTGGTTTTAAGAGAGCATGGACTTCTATTAGGGATTCCAATATGTCCACTTTAATTACTTGTGCTATTTTATATTGGTTTGGCACATCTATTATACGTGGATTTGCGGTGACTTTGGCGATTGGTATTATGATTTCTATGTTTAGTGCAATTGTTATTAGCCGTTCTTTTTTACGTTTGCTGAGCAATAAATTGATGGATAAATTTAGTTGGTTGATAAAAAGGTAGTTAATAAGGGTAATTATAATTAAGTTTTTATGAAAGAATTCAAAATTATACAAAAAAGAAAAATATTTTTCGTGATTTCCGGGATTTTAATACTGGCCGCTGTTTTTGCTTTGTTCAGTTGGGGATTAAATTTGGGTATAGATTTTACCGGCGGAACTTTAATGGAGTTGAGTTTCAAGCAAAACAGGCCGGATGCGCGGGCGGTGCGTGAGTATGTGGTTAGCCAAGATATTCAGGGCATTACTCAATTGAGAGTCCAGCCAACAGGGCAAAGTGAGTTGATAATTAGAACCAGAGATTTAAGTGAAGATGAACACCAGGCATTGCTCGGTGCGCTGAGAGATAAATACGGGGATGAACAGGTAGTTGAGAATCGCTTTGAATCAATCGGACCAGCTATTGGCAGAGAGCTCAAGGATAAAGCTGTGACAGCCATGATTGTAGTGCTCGTGATGATTGTACTCTATATTGCGTATGCTTTTAAGGGGGTATCTAAACAACTGGCTTCTTGGAAGTATGGCTTGTCAGCTATTTTTGCTTTAATACATGATATTTTAATTATTACCGGAATTTTTGCTGTACTCGGTTATTATTTGGATTTTGAGGTAGGTATTTTATTTGTTACTGCGCTGTTGACTGTTTTGGGTTATTCTGTGAATGATACGATTGTGGTATTTGACAGAGTTCGTGAAAATTTAATCCATAATCCGAAAGAGAGCTTTGAGGCAACGCTCAATCATTCGGTCAATCAAACTATCACTCGTTCCATCAATACTTCTCTGACAACACTTTTAGTTCTTTCAGCCCTTTTCTTTTTTGGTGGCAGTACTATTAGTGAGTTTGTATTGGTGTTGATTTTAGGTGCAGTATTCGGCACCTATTCGTCTATCTTTGTGGCTTCACCCATGCTGGTAGTATGGCACAAGTTGGGCCAAAAGAAGATATAATAAAAATTATTTTTTAAGAGTATTTAAAAATCTACCCTTGCCGGGTAGTTTTTAATTTTTTTGTGTTGCGGATTTTAGCTAAGAGTTGTGTCAAGTAAAAATAATATAATACCCATAACTGCAGTCACGCCTGAAATAACCCAAAAGCGCATCACAATTTTTGCCTCCGGCCAACCTATTGCTTCAAAATGATGGTGTATGGGGGTGGATTTAAATATTTTTTTATGGCGGATTTTTTTAGAGATTGTTTGAACAATCACGGATAGAGATTCACTTAAGAAAATAAAGCCAATAACAATAAGTAGTAGCGCTTGATTGGTGAGCATAGCTACAATAGCCAGCGTAATGCCGAGTGACATAGCGCCAGTGTCGCCCATAAAAAATCTGGCTGGTGTGATATTGAACCACAAAAAAGCTAAGAGCGCTCCGATGATAACTCCGCAAAAAGCTGCTAAATCATAGCGGCCTTGCATAAAAGATATAGTGCCAAATGCGGCAAATGAGGAGAGTAGGGTACCTCCAGCCAAGCCATCCAAGCCGTCGGTTTCATTAACTGAAAAAGCAGTGGAGACAATAACTATGATAAAGACTGGAATATAATACCAGCCAATATTGTAGTTACCGATAAAAGGAATATGAAATATATCCCAATCAAGTTTAAAATAAAACCAAAGCGCGCCAATGATAGCAATGGCAGTGTAGATAAATATTCTATGAGTAGCTTTAATGCCGCCTTGGCCGTTACTTTTAGCATCTATAAAATCATCTACAAAACCGACTAAGGCTGTGGCTACCAAAACACCCAAAGGCAAAAGAGTCTCAGAGCGTGAAAGAAAATTTAAGTTGGCTAAAATGGATTCTGGTGAAAATTGGTAAATATAGAAAAAGATTAAAGATAAAACAAGAGTGGTAAACCAAATTAAAATTCCACCCATGGTGGGGGTGCCTTGTTTGTGTGAGTGGAGCTTTGAAAAAATAGGCGTTTTGCCGGTTTGGCGGATAGATTTGCCCATTTTGTATTTGTATAGGAAATGGCTTAACACTGGGGTTAGTGCAAAAGCCATAATAAATGAAAGTGTCGTGAGGATGAGTATTTTAATAATATTTTCAACCATAATAAATTAACTGTTTAAAAGAGATATTAAGTAGGCAACAATAGCCAAAAGTAAAAGATTAGCAGATGTGGTAAAAGCTAATAGATAAGATAATATTTTAGATCTGATGAAGATGAGATATGCTAAAGAAAAGTTAATAACTATTAAAATAAATTCAATGAATGGTATAGCAAATGCGTGCCACCAAGGTCCAACTAAGTCAATGCCGAGATAAATAGTGTAGTGTAAAACAATAAAATCTTGTGAACTTTTAATGGAAATAGAGATAATTATCAAACTGGCAACAAATAAAAAAGTGGAGGTGATAAAGTTCGCTAAAATAACTTTATTTTTACTAAATAGTTTTAGTTTAAGTTTAGATAAGGGCATATTTAAATTATAGATGTTTTTACCCAAGACGTAAAGGTGTGTAAAAATTGAAATTTATGGTATAATACATAATAAAGAATAAACAAGTGCCAAATAGTTTTATGGGTGAATATTTGATTTTTGTATTTTTTATCCATATAACCAGATAAACATAAATTTATCGGTTTAGTGATTTAATTTTTTATGTTTGATAACATTAATTGGGAAAAAATATTTGAAGACGTGAAAATTTTTAGCCCTGCTCAGATAAAAAAATTTAAGCGTGAGGCCAAGGAGAAGAAAATAGATTTTTTGGAATATTTGATTTCTGATGAAGAGATTAATGAAAAGGAGGTTTTTGAGAAAATTGCCAAAGAAAAATATCATACACCTTTTGTGGATTTAGAAAATGAAACTGTCAGAAAAGATATACTTCAGCTGATTCCAGAACCAATTGCCCAATCACACGCGATAGTAGCTTTTGATAAAAAAGGGGATAAATTAAAGTTGGCCACTTTGGATCCAACTGATTTGCAGACTTTTACTTTTATTGAAAAGAAAGTTGAGATGCCGATTGAGGTGTATTGTACCACCCCCAGTTCAATCAATAACATATTAAAACAGTATCACAAAAGTTTAAAGGCTGAATTTGAAAAAATTAGTAAAACTGAAGGTAAAAAAGATGGGGAGCCGGAAAAATTAAAGGAGTTGGCTGAAGATTTGCCAATTATTAGAGTAGTGGATACTTTATTGGAATACGCTATTTTTGAGGGCGCCTCTGATATTCATATAGAACCGTCTGAAAAGCAAGTTTCAATACGTTATCGCGTAGATGGTATTTTGCGTGATGTAATGACTCTGCCCAAAAAAATTCACGCTGGTTTAGTGGCGCGTATTAAAATATTATCAAATTTAAAAATTGACGAGCATCGTTTGCCGCAAGATGGGAGATTTAAAATTGAGACAGATGAATATAAAATATCATTTCGTGTTTCAGTCATACCTGTGTTTGACGGGGAAAAGATAGTTATGCGCTTACTCAATGAATCAAATCGTATTTTAACTTTAGAGCAATTGGGATTTCAAGGCCGTTCATTGGAGATAATTAAGCGCAATATTAAAAAACCAAACGGCATGGTGCTGGTCACTGGTCCGACTGGTTCGGGTAAAACTACTACCCTTTATACGATCATAAATTTATTAAATAAGCCGGGAGTAAATATTACCACTATTGAAGATCCGATTGAGTACCGTATGCCGCGCTTAAATCAATCCCAAGTCAATCCGAAGATTGGTTATACTTTTGCCGCTGGTTTGAGGGCTTTTTTAAGGCAAGACCCGGATATTATCATGGTGGGAGAAATTCGTGATACCGAAACGGCTGAAATAGCAGTCAATGCGGCTATGACCGGCCATTTAGTGTTGGCTACCTTGCATACCAATGACGCAGCGACCGCTTTGCCCAGATTGCAGGATATGAAAATTGCTTCGTTTTTGATTGCTTCAACTGTGAATATTATTGTAGCGCAAAGATTGGTTAGAAAAGTTTGTAGCAACTGTATTAAAAAATATAAAATAGACAAAAATACTATTAAAGATATCGATCAGTACTTTGACTTGGATGCCATACTCAATAGTTATAAGGACTATGATGTGCTTAAAAAGAATGAAAAAAAATGGCAAGATTTGTCTTTTTATAAAGGAGAGGGGTGCAATCAATGCAAAGACGGTTATAAAGGCAGAATGGGTATTTATGAAGTTTTGGAGGTTAGCCCTGAAGTGGGAGATATGGTTTTAAAAGATGTTTCAGCTGAAGAAATCAATAAAAAGGCGATAGAGCAAGGCATGAAGACTTTGCTGATTGATGGTTTTATTAAAGCCAAAAATGGCATTACTACCATTGAAGAGGTAGTTAGAGTAAGTAAGGAATAGTTCAATTAAATAAATGAAATAGATTAGCTGATTTAAAAAATCAGTCATAGAATCATATAGTTATTCAATTACCTGTTATGGTAATAATTTAATTTTTTTATGGCGATTGATACTGATAAATTACACTCTCAAGGTAAGCATCAAGAAAGTGCGGAAGATAAACAGTCAGAAGACGCATTTAATTTATCTGAAGTTGACAGAGATCAAGATGAAAGTAAACAAGATAAGGAAGATAACGATAAGCCCGATAAGGGGAATTTTTTCTCTGAGTTAAAAGAGAAAGCAATTGAACTTCAGACAGTTAGTCTACGAGACAAGATTTTTTTTGTACAAAATCTTTCGATTATGATTAGGAGTGGTTTGTCTATTAGCCAAGCTTTTAAAACAATTTCTAAACAGATTAAAAATTCTTTATTTAAAAAGGTATTAATTAATATCTCCCAAAAAGTGCAGTCAGGAGTATCTTTAAGTGAAGCCATGTCGGCTTATCCTAAAATTTTTAATCATCTGTTTGTCAATATGATTAAGTCAGGCGAGTTGTCAGGTAATTTAGAAGACGTTTTAGGCAAGCTCCACACTCAAATGAAACGTGACCACGACCTTATCTCAAAAGTAAAAGGGGCTATGATTTATCCTTTGGTGGTGATTATTGCCATGATAGGTATTGGCATTGCGATGATGGTTTTTGTAGTACCCAAGTTGATTGGTATTTTTGAGGAGTTTGACGCTGAATTGCCTTTACCTACTCAAATTTTAATTGGGGTGAGTAAATTTATAACCACTAATGGATTTTTTGTAATATTGGCAAGCTTAATTTTAGTAGTGGTTTTTGTTAAGTATTATCGCTCAGAGTCGGGTAAAAAAATATTTCATAAGGTATTTTTATATATTCCTATTTTGTCGGGTATTGTAAGGAAAATTAATTTAGCCAGATTTTGTCGCACTACATCTTCACTTTTAAAAACAGATATCTCCATTGTGAAAAGTTTTGAAATCACTTCACAAGTGGTGGGTAATTATTATTATCAGCAGGCGCTTGAAGAGGTGTCAGGTAAAATCACTAAAGGTGTGCAGATTAATAAAATTTTAGCAGAATACCCTAAACTTTTTTCATCCACAGTGATTCAGATGGTTAAAGTTGGCGAGGAGTCTGGTGCGATTGATACCACTCTTGAGGAAGTAGCCACTTTTTATGAGGAAGATGTAAATAATGTGATGGAAAATTTGCCATCAATTATAGAGCCAGTTTTAATTTTGATTTTGGGTTTAGGCGTAGGCGCGATGGCTGTGGCAATTATTATGCCCATGTATTCATTGACTCAAACATTTTAAATAACTTTTAAATGTTGGTTAATTTATCAAAAAAAGGAAATACAACCAATCAGCATCAAACCGGGTTTACTTTGATAGAGGTTTTGATAGTGATTCTTATTTTATCTTTTTCAATTTTTAGTATTTATTCATTGATAAATTTAACTTTGAAGATGTCTTGGGAAAATAAGGCGCGTATAGGAGCAACTCAATTAGCTAATGAAAAAATTGAGATAGCGCGCAATTTAGCTTATGATGATGTGGGAACCATTGGCGGAGTGGTGGCTGGTGAAATTCCTGAAAACGAAACAGTTGAGCGCAACGGTATTGAATACAATGTATACATCAATGTGAATTATGTAGATGATGATTTTGACGGCACCTACGAAAGTGATCCGCCAGATAATTTAACTAATGATTATAAACGAATTTTAGTTAGAGTAAGCTGGCAAAGCGAATTTAGTGTTTCACCAGTTGAATTTTTTACTGATATTGCACCTAAAGGGGTGGAAACAACAACCGGTGGCGGAACCTTGGCTTTGACGGTTTATGATGTTAGCGGCCAACCAGTAGAGGATGCTCAGATTGATATTTATAATGATAAGGTAGATCCGGTAGTGGACATGACAACTTATACCAATACCTCAGGCAATTTGATTTTACCGGGAGTTAAAGCGGCTACCTCGTCGTATGAAATATTTATTTCAAAAAGCGGTTATTCAACTGATCAAACTTATGATACTACAGTTGATTTGCCCACTCCTGATAAGCCACATTTAACGGTTTTTGAAGGCCAAACCACCTCAGCCAGTTTTTCCATTGATTATTTGGCTGATTTGTATATTTATCTTAGAGACATCAATGATACCTTGTTGTCTAATATAGCGGTTGATATAAGAGGCGAAAAAAGAAAGGGTTTAGACGGAGATGGTTTGCCGGTTTATAAATTTGATGATACATTTTACACCAATGCAAGCGGCCAAGTAAATTTGGAAGATATTGAGTGGGATGATTATCATATAGACGTGCCCACTAGTACTGGTTTTAGTATAGCCCAAAGCGATCCGCCACAGCCGGTGGAGCTGATGCCTTTAGACAGTCAAGGGGTAGATATTAAAGTAGAACCCACTGAAGATCATAGTTTACTGACTGTGGTTGAAGATCAAAATGGCGATCCGATTGAGGCAGCTGAAGTTTTAGTAACTAATAGTCTTGGCTATAACGCCACCTCAACTACGAGTAGTGCGGGACAGTCCTATTTTTCACCACTTAGCAATACGACTACCACTGTTGAAGTAAGTAAAAGTGGGTATGAGACTTATAGCAATGAATTTATTGTCAATGGTTATGTAACTGAGCCAGTGATTTTAGTGCCTGAGTAATTTTTTTAAAATTATGAATTCCATTATTATTACCGCCAAGCAAGAGCCGCAAACAGTCAGCAATTTGTTGACTTTTATTTTAGATCAACTCAGCAGTGAGTTGGCGTCTTTTGAGGTTATAGTGATTGCACCAGATACTGCTACCTTGCAGACAGCAAGGAGGTTTGGCAGTCAAGTTAAAGCTATTAAAGATAAAGGTTTAAGCAAGCCACATGCTATGAATTTAGCATTCAGCCAAGCTAAGGGAGCTAAGTTGATTTTTACTGATGGAGATGTGATGTTAAAATCAGGTGCTATAGATAAATTGTTAGCCACCCCGGGTGATTTAGTAAGCGGACGGCCAGTAGTAGATAAAAAAAGGCAAGGTAAATATAGTTGGTGGCAGAAGATTTTATTTCAAGCGGCCGATGAGTTAAGAGCGAGGCGTGCCAAGCAGGGAGAATTTTTACAAGTCAGCGGATATTTGTTTTGCATTCACAAAGAGATCTTATATAAAAATAATCAACTTTTTCAATTTCCTGAAAATATTATTACTGAGGATGAATACTTATCATATTGGGTCTATCACCAAGGTGGCAAGATAAATTATTGTGCTGAGGCGCAAGTGGCGGTAAAATTCCCCCAAAATGTGAAGGATTTTTTATTACAAAAAAGACGCACTTTAGGTGGCAGTTACCAGATACCCGTGGTTTGGAAGAAAGGGGTCGTGATGCGTTCTTTTTTAAAAGAGGTGTTTTATGGATTTAGTTTGTGGAAAAAAAATATTAGACACATCAAGCATTTATGGTGGATGTTGGAATTATATGGTTTGAGATTGTATGTCTGGATAGACGCTTATGTTAGAATAAAATTATTACATCAAAGCCAGTCTGAGTTATGGCCAAGAGTGGAGTCAACAAAATAATATTATCTTTACATATTTAAAAATATTGGTTATACTTATTATAAATAAGCTATGGTAAATGCTTTAACATTAAAGTTAATATAAGTTTTGCCATACCGACTATACTATTAAAGGTTAAAATAAAAATAAAAATATGGATAAAGAAAAAAAATTAAACGAGATAAAAAATTTAATTGAAACTGCTGAGCTGTCACTTCAACAAGCGCGTAAAATTATGGTGGATTTAGTGGGCAGTCAAGAAGAGAAGCAGTTTTTAGCCAAGGCAAGTGCCAGTGGCAGTATGGCCGAGGGAGATGAGGGTAAAATTATTCAAGGAGTTTTTGATGGGCAAAATATGGTTGGCCCAGACGGTAAAAAGTATTCAGTGCCTGCTAATTATGCTTCTAAGTCTAAACTTATTGAAGGAGACCAGTTAAAGTTAACCATTAAGCCGGATGGATCATTTGTCTATAAGCAGATTAAGCTTTTGGAGAGAAAAAGAATAGTCGGTACTCTAGCTATTGATGAGGAAACGAATGAGTATAGAGTTGTTGCGGGCAATCGTTCGTATAAAGTTTTAACAGCTTCAGTGACTTATTTTAAAGGTGAAGAAGGGAACAAGGTGACTATTTTAATTCCCCAAGAGGGTGATGCCACTTGGGCGGCTGTGGAAAATATTTATAAATCTGATGAATTGCCTGACTATTTAGTTCAAGAAGAAAAACAGCAGGACCAGCAAGCAGAATCCAGCCAATCGCAAGAGTCACCTCAAGAGAGTGTGCCATCATTAGATAATCAGTCAAGTCAAGCTGATTTATCTAAAGAGGATCTTCCAAACCAATCACATTACCCACATCAGGGCGGAAACCAAATGCAACAAGATGGGGGTACGCCGATAGATAATTCCAATAGCGATGCTGAAGATGAAGTTGCAGATAAAAGTGATTCAGACAGCGCGAGTGAGTTTTTGGAAAATAATCAAAAAGCTAATAGCTTTGACTCCAAAGTAGATGAAGGTAGCCAAGAGCAAGAATTTAGCCCAACTACTCATAGAGCACAGTCGCAGGAAAACCAGCCAACTGAAACTAAGTTAGAGGCAAACCCTAAAGACAATCAGCCGCTAGATACTTTTGATAAAATTGGGCAAACTGAGTCCAGTGAAGCTGAGTATGATAAGCCAAATCAAGAGCCAAACCAAGATAAAACAGCTGATATACAAAAAAAGATGATAGATTTAATAAATCAAACTCATCAAGATGACCAAAATCAAGATGATAGTGATTTGGATAATGAGCAAGACAGGCAAGGTTTGGAGCAATTTTAGCAATATTTATATGATTTAGATAAATACAATACTCCCGCTATGTGGGGGTTGTTTGCTTTATTAGTTTGTTTTTGTTAAATTTATAATAGATTAAGATTGATAATGTATTATATTATATTGACTTATTATGTCTTCAATTTATCGCAAATATAGGCCTACTACATTTAGCCAAATGGTAGGCCAAAAACAGATAAAATTAACATTGCAAAGTGAGATTGAAAATGACAGTTTTGTGCATGCTTATTTGTTTTGCGGTCCCAGAGGATTGGGTAAAACCACGGCGGCGCGCTTGTTCGCCAAAGCGATTAATTGTGAAAATAGAAAATCGGGAGAGTCTGAGGCGTGCAATAAATGTGCCACTTGCCAAGAAATTGCGACCGGTCAGTCAATGGATTTAATTGAAATAGATGCCGCTTCTCATACTGGAGTGGATAATGTCAGAGAGAATATAATTGATAATGTGAGGTTTGCGCCGCATAGAGCAAAATACAAGGTGTTTATCATAGATGAAGTGCATATGCTGTCTATTTCAGCATTTAATGCTCTTTTAAAAACATTAGAAGAGCCACCAGCTCATGCAATTTTTATTTTATGCACCACTGAAGTGCACCGTGTTCCAGAGACTATTATTTCACGTTGCCAGCGGTTTGACTTTAAACAGATTGCTTCAGATGAAATTATTAAAAGATTGGAGCGAATTGCCAAGCAAGAAAAGGTGAACATAGATAATCAAGTATTTAAACTGATTGCTTTGCGCTCAGGTGGTTATATGAGAGACGCGGAAAGTTTGCTGGGGCAAGTTTTTTCATTGGGTAGAGATAAAATTGGCGTAGATGACGTGGGTTTAATTTTACCCAGCTCAAATCTGAATTTAATTTTTGATTTTGTTGATTTATTGGCTAAAAACAAAACTGCAGAAGCAGTTGAATTTGCCAATCAAATTTTTGAAGAAGGAGTGGATTTGGAAATTTTTGTAAAAGAATGTGAGCGAGCGGTCGCGCTCGCTGAAAGCATCGAGCCGGTCCG
>CAZVLW010000001.1:3297-39061 GCA_964628705.1 uncultured Gammaproteobacteria bacterium | reverse complement strand
GGTAGCTGTATTATTGGTTTTAGGGTCGGTTGTGGCTTATTTTATACCATCTAGCCAAGATGGCGATTTAGCTTCGGATTTAAGCTCAACAGCGCAAAGCTATTGCTCTAAGCAAAACGTCGCTCAAGTTTCTATCAATGATAAATATATCAAAGTAGATAGTCAGCTTGATGGGGGTGGTTCCATTTATTATAATAGTATTAATGAAGAAGTAGCCAAATGTCCAGTTATTTCGCCAGATTTATTGAGCCAACAATGCCAGCAATTCTCACGACTAAAAAATTGGCAGATAATTTGCCAAGATGATAATATCCCCGATGATGATTTTTTAGATATCTCTTCTTTTAAAGAGTGTATTGAAGCAGGTTACACAGTTATGGAGAGCTATCCGCGTCAATGTTCCACACCTGATGGCAAAACTTTTACTGAAAATATAGGTAATACGAATGAGCTTTTAGATCTTATTCAACTTGATAACCCAAAGCCCAATCAAAAAATTACCAGTCCTCTTCAAGTCACGGGACAAGCTAAAGGAAATTGGTTTTTTGAGGCAACCTTCCCTGTAATTTTAACAGATTGGGATGGTAAAATCATTGCTGAAGGTTATGCTGAGGCCGAGGATGAATGGATGACCGAAGAGTTTGTTGATTTCAGCGCCACTTTAATTTTTTCAGTTGACACTTTTGTGAGTAATAGAGGTTCTTTGATTTTACAAAAGGCCAACCCTTCAGGTTTGCCGCAAAATGACAATGCTTTAGAAATACCTGTTTATTTCACTCAGCAATAACCAACCACTTAAATTTTTATGAAGATAGTTATTGACACCAACTTATTAGTGGCCACGAGTTTTAACAAAAATAGCTTTTCAGCAAAATTAATTCAATTAGCTAAACGGGGTAAAATTGATTTAATGTGGAGCCATGCTATACTTAAAGAAGCTAATCTTATTTTATCTAATATTGGAAAAGCCGCTGGTAAAAAAATGATAAAACTCAATCAGATATTTAAAGATAAAAATAAAACCAACAAAACACCGCGAGTAATAGTGGTGCGAGAAGACCCCGAGGATAATAAGCTCATATCTTGTGCTTTAGCAGCCAAAGCTAATTTATTAGTTTCCAACGACCACCACTTATTGGATTTAAATGGATTTAGAGGTTTAAAAATTACTACCCCCTCTAAAGCTTATAAAATAATTATAAATTGTATTTAATTTATGCCACCAGAAGTCCCCCCAGATATATATGTTGATCCAAATAATTTAGCAGATTATAATCAAAAACAAATTGAGATAGCTACCAACCAGAGAAATCGTCAGCTTGCAGCTAAAGAGTTGGGTATTAATGAAAAAGAGTTAACAGATTCACAAATGTTAGAGTGGTTTGTAGATAAAAAGGGAGCCGAGCAGTTTAGGCAGATGGCTGAAGAAAACTACGCCAACCATCATTAATTTGTTTAGTTATCCACTTGCAATTTTTAATCATCTAAATTAATATAAATTTACTTTACAAAAAGTTTTAATTGTCCGAAGCGAGGTGCGCCAATATAGGCAACTCCTCCGCTGTCCCGCAACTGTGATTCCCAATTTTGGGATAAGCCAGGTCGCGTCAATTAAAATTTAATTATTCGTTAACTCTTCGAGGTAAAGAGTTTGTGAAGGTTAGTTTTTGTAGTATATTGCAAAAATTATCCACTCACACTCCCTCGAAAAGGGAGATTTTTTTATGTTTCAAATAAAAAAGTTTTTTTTCTTTTTAGCCCTTGCGCTTATGCTGAGTTTACCCTTCTATTCTCAGGCAGATATTAACCAAGCTGTTGATTATCTTAAAAAACAACCTCAAGACGCATGGACCACGCAAGCCCTACTTGCTTTGGGTGAAGATGATTTAGATTTAGACCACATCAAGTCAGTGAATGGACAGCTGGCTACCGATTATGCCAAAATTATCTTGGCAACCGTAGCGGCTGGCAAAAATCCCCATACCTTTGGTAATATTGACTATCTTAAAAAACTCAAAACTTATTATCAAGACGGACAAATGGGTGAAAAAGACTTAATCAACGATGATTTTTGGTCACTCTTGGCCTTCCATTCAGCCAATCAAAATGATACCCAAATGCTTCACAATATTCAAGATTATATTTTAAGTCACCAAAATAATGATGGAGGCTGGGGTTATCAAGTGGGCGGCGCAAGTGATAGCAATGATACGGCAGCCGCTATAATGGCACTTTTGGAAAGTGGGGTATCTGTGCAAAGCCAAGCCATTCAAAATGCTTTTGATTATTTAGCCAGTCTTCAAAATAGTGATGGAGGTTTCCCATTTAGCCAAGCTGGTGACTCTGATAGCGGCTCTACTGCTTGGGTGGTTTTAGCTTTAAATAAAGCCGAATATGATCTTAGCTCTTGGAGTCAAAACCAAAGTCCGATAGATTTTATCAACTCTCTACAGGATGCAGATGGCGGCTTTTGGTGGGTAGACCCCGAGAGTGACCCAAATTTCAATAATAAAGCCATGAGTAGCTTCGCGTCCTTGGCTTTAAGTAGTCAAACTTTGCCGCTAGACTATTTTGAAGACAGTCACAATTTAGATATTCATTTACGCATTGAGGGGCCAAGCCAAACTATTTGTGAGATTGAGCTATCAGAGGCAGACACAGCCCTGTCTGCCATTGAACAAGCAGCCAATGAGTGCGGATATAATTATACTATAGAAAAAACTGATTTTGGCCCATATTTATCATCTATCAAAAATCATACAGCAAGCGGTAATACTGGCTGGATGTATTTTGTCAATTTTAATTCACCCTCAGTTGGAGCGGCTGATTATTCTCTAAATTCAGATGACAAATTGCTGTGGTATTTTGGCGAATGGGGTTGGCAGCCGACTCGACTTAGAGCAGATAAAACAACCCTAAAAATCAATCAACCCGTCACTTTAACCGCTGAATATTATCAAGACGGGAGTTGGCAGAATTTTAACCAAGCTGAAATTATGTTGGATGAAGATTTAAAGACAACTGACAATTTGGGCCAGCTGCAATTAAGCTTTGATCAAAACGGCCTTCACCGCGCATATTTAGATATGCCGGGGTATGTCAGAAGCAATCAAGTTACCTTACATATAGGTAGTCTCTCAAGTGAACCCATTAATCTGCAAGCCGAAGTAATCATATCACAAAACGGTGATGTAGCGGGGGATAGTATAGCTTTATTAGTCAACAAAAGTCATATCAATTTTGGTCAACTATCTTCTGGTGATATAGCTACAGCCAGTATAGAGTTAAGCAATCAAAGTTCAAATCAGGTTACCCTTTCAGCCACCTTAAATGGAGATGATTTGTTTAAAAATAACTTAACTATTAATACTCACCCATGGGCTTCTTTTGGCGATGAATTACCAGCTCTGCAAAGTCAAGATTATATTCTTTCGCTTCAAGTGCCAACCAGTTATTTAGTTAGTGGTGTAAAATCAGCCAATCTTATCTTTTGGGCAGAGAAATAATATTATTATATTTATTTAACCAATTTTAAATGAAAAGATTATTAAAAACAGTTATACTGGTGATTGTTTTTTTACACCCTATGTCTTGTTTGGCTTTAGGTGTTCAAGCCACACCCGCACATATTACTATCCAAGCTAAGAGTTTACAAAACATTGAGCAAGAAATTTTAATTACCAACATTGGTAAGCAGCCAGCTATATATCAGCTTAAAATAGAGCCACACACTCAAAATATTCATCTCAGGCAAGATTCATTCTATCTTGAACCTTTGGCACAAAAAAGAATTAATTTAAGATACCAAAAATTATTGCCCGGCAATTATGATTATCAATTAAAAATCTTTGCTAAAAATAAACAAGCTGGTGATTTAGGCGCTTCTCCCGGAGTTAAAATAAAAATTACGTCCCAAGTCGGCTGGACTTGGTGGTTATTTTTTGCTATGCTAAGCACAATCCTTTTACCAGTGGTAGGTATGTTTTGGTTAAGACGTAAAATTAATATTATAAAGTATGAATAATTTTTGGCAGAAATTTAAAAAACCCATTTTATGTTTAGCACCCATGGAAGATATAACCAACAGAGCTTATCGGGAGTTGGTGGCTAAATACGGTAAAGCTGATGTAATTTGGACTGAATTTACTTCTGTTGATGGATTGATGTCTGAAGGGCGGGAAAGATTGATGCCTAATTTGGAGTTTGGCGAGCAAGAGCATCCTATTGTAGCACAAATTTTTGGGGCTAATCCTGAAAATTATTATAAAACAGCCAAGCTTTTAGATAAGCTTGGTTTTGACGGGATTGATATAAATATGGGCTGTCCTGATAAAAATATCAACAAACAAGGATCAGGTGCAGCCTTAATCAAACATCCCAAACTTGCCCAGCAAATAATACAAGCTACTCAAGCAGGTGCTCCACAATTGCCGGTTAGCGTTAAAACACGTTTGGGATTTAATAAAATCCAAACCATTGAGTGGACTAAAAATTTATTAGAAACTTCACCTGCGGCTATTATTATGCATTTACGCACTCGCCGAGAAATGTCAAAAGTGCCCGCCCATTGGGAAGAGGTGGATAAAATTAAAAAATTAGCAAAAAATAGCCCCACCCTTGTAATTGGTAATGGGGATATTTTTAATCTTGAAGACGCCGAACTAAAATGCCAAAAATATAATATTGACGGTGTTATGATAGGCAGGGCGGCTATCAGCAATCCTTGGTTCTTCAATCCGCATATTGATAAATCAAATTTATCTCTTAAGATAAAACTCCAAGTTATGTTAGAGCATGCCAGACTATATAATAAGTATTTTAGTGACTCCAAGCCTTTTATAGCTTTGCGCAAATCTATGGCAGCTTATCTAAAAGGCCATCCCAATGTAAAAGAGTTAAAAATGAAAATAGTTCAAACCAAAAATTTGGATGAAGTTGAAAGGATAGTTGGGGAGCACCAATTAAAAAATTAAAAAATCAAAAATTAATATAGTCAAACAAAATATCTTTATAGTTAAATGGATAATTGAAAATCTAATAATAAATTGACAAACTGAATATAACATGTAACATAGCTTGGCAATAGTATTAAATAAATTCATTCACAAAGGAGGCTTTAAATGAAAAGATTTTATTTAGTTTTAGTAAGTATTATTACGGTGATGTTTTTATTCTCCTGCGAGGAGAATATTACCAGTACTATTTATGAAGTTGAGCCCAAAAATGGTTATGCCCGACTACCATATATAGGCAACTTTGAAGTAGTGCTTGATTTTGAAGCATTGGGTGGTTCGGCGGTTAATGTATATAACGCAAACGATCAAGCCGCTGGAGTTTATATTGAGAAAAAAAATGAGCCCGGAGTAGTCCTTTTTAGCGATGGCTGGATAGCCTCACGTGATGCGGAAACCCGTCGCGGCGTACACTATGAATATGGTTGGGAGATTAAAGTATCGGTGGTGGTTTATAATAAATTAAGCCAAGCCATTCAAGCTTTAATTCGTAACCTTGGTGGTGACTTTTTACTCGACCTTGAAGAGGTGTGGATCAGGCAGAAATATGAAAAAACAATTATCATTTCTGCCGAAAAATAAAAAAATTAAAAAACCCATTTTAAAATGGGTTTTTTAATTTTTAATACTACTCTTGGTATGATATAATAGATATATAATTTAAAAATTAATATACATATTTTATGTTTGATTTAACCAATCGAGTAGCTTTAATTACCGGTGCCAGGCGCGGCATGGGCCGCTCTGACGCCATAGCTCTATCCGCCCAAGGCGCTAAAGTAGCGGTTAGTGATATTGATTTAGCTGATTGCCAAGCTGTGGCTGATGAAATTAATACTCAAGGCGGACAAGCTATGGCTATAGAGCTGGACGTAATTGATGAAAAATCTATTCAAGCGGGGTTTAACAAGGTGATTGAGCGGTATGGGCGGCTTGATATTTTAGTTAACAATGCAGGTATCTTTAAACCTAAGCCAGCAGACGAATTGAGCCAAGAGGAGTGGAACCAAATGATAGATATTAATCTGCGTGGTCAATTTTTATGTGCTCAACGCGCAGCTAAAGAAATGGCTAAAAACAATTGGGGTAGAATTATTAATATCGCCTCAGTAGCCTCAGGCCAAGTGGGTGTAGGCGTGGTTGGAGGAGCTCACTATACCGCCTCTAAGGGCGGCGTACTGGGGTTAACAGAAGCTTTAGCAGTGGAATGGGCACCCAATGGAGTCTTGGTTAATGCTATCGCCCCGGGCGCTATTGATACAGATATGGTTAAAGAGGCCGGCATGGATGAAGAAGCTATGCAAGGTATTATGGCTAAAATTCCATTGGGGCGCATGGGCCAGCCGGAAGAAATTGCCAATACTGTTGTTTTTTTAGCGTCACAAGAGTCAAGTTATATTACAGGTTCAGTTATCTATGTTGATGGCGGCTGGTTAGCCAGCTAGTTATTAATTTTATATTTTTTATAAATGTCGCGTATTATTTCCATTGTCAATCAGAAAGGCGGGGTGGGCAAAACCACCACTGCTATCAATTTAGCAACTTATTTAGCTCATCACGGTAAGTCGGTTTTGTTGATTGATTTAGATCCCCAAGCTAATGCGTCATCAGGTTTAGGAATTGATTATAACACTATCCCCCGTGGTTTATATGAAGTAATGTCCGGGCATCATGCTTTGGTAGATATTATAGAACGCACTTTAATTGATACTCTACATTTAGCCCCAGCTAACCAGAATTTAGCGGCGGCCAATATTGAGCTGGTTTCAGATGAAGATAGGGAGTTTAAGTTATTGAATATTTTGCACGAAGTTAAAAATCAGTATGATTATATTATTATTGACTCTCCTCCATCACTTGGTATATTGACTATCAATGGTTTAGTAGCGGCAGATGAAATTATTATCCCCGTGCAGTGCGAGTATTATTCTTTAGAAGGGCTAAGTCAATTATTAAATACTATTAATTTGGTTCAGCAAAATATTAAACCCACCTTGAAAGTACTTGGTGCTTTAATGACTATGTATGATGACAAGCATAAATTAACCCAAGGCGTTTTTGATGAGCTTTATCGTTATTTCCCTAATCGTATTTTTAGAACCGTTATTCCTAGAAATGTGCGTTTAGCAGAAGCACCATCTTATGGACGTTCTATCTTACATTATGACGAGAAATCAAAAGGCGCTAAAGCTTATGAAAAATTGTCGCGCGAAATTATTTTACTTGAAGATATCTTGACTAAAACCAAAAATAATTATCTACACAATCAAATTTAAAACTTTAATTAATTAAAAAGATTTTATGCAGAATAGTCAAAAACCATTAGGTCGCGGATTGAGTTCTCTTATCCCTAACAAGGACGAAAAGGACAGGGGAATGAATAAAAAAAATATCTCACCAGCCTCTTACCTACCTAAAAGTAGTGCAGTTGGCGCAAATCAGATAATTTACACTTCACCTGCCCAAATTACACTTAATCCTTACCAGCCACGCCAAAAATTTGGTGATTTTAAGCTTGATGCATTAAAAAATTCTATCAGTCAGCACGGTATTTTACAGCCCTTAGTGGCTACCCAAACCATGGGGGGCAAATATGAGTTAGTGGCAGGAGAAAGGCGATTGCGGGCAGCGCGTGAGCTAAATTTAAAAAAAGTTCCAGTAATAGTTAGAACAGTCAAGGATTTAGAAAAATTGGAGCTATCTTTAATAGAAAATATTCAGCGTGAAGATTTAAATCCAATTGAAAGAGCCAGAGCCTATAAGAGTCTCATAAATAATTTCCATTTAACCCAAGAAGAAGCTGCCAAGCGACTGAGCATAGCTCGAGCTACCTTGAATAATACATTGAGATTACTCCAACTCCCGTCAGATGTACAGAAATCTATTACTGAAGGGAAGATTAGTGAAGGGCAAGCTAAAGCCATCCTTAGTTTGAAAGATAAAAAAGCCCAGCAAAAAGTATTCCGTAAAGCAGAAGAAGTTAAAATGACTGTTAAAGATACTGAGCGGGAAGTTGATAAAATTAAAGTTAAATCCCACACTCGTCAAGTAAAAAAAGATCCCCAAATTGAAAACTGGGAAAAAGAACTACAGCAATTATTAGGCACCAGGGTATCTATTCGACGCCGTGGACAAAGCGGAGGGGTGATTGAAATAGAGTTTTATTCTAATGAAGAGCTCGGCGGTATTATAGATAATATCAATAAATAAAAAAAAGCGCTGGCACGCAAAGGTGAGTGAGTGGGGCCTCACACATGGAGTTGTGTCAATTATAAAAAAGGGTACACATAAAGGTCTAAAAACACCCACCCAAAATCCATACTTGCTATTGTAAAGCAGGAGTTTATTTTACCTAAATATCTTAAATATTCTGCCAATATCAGTCTGTTTGAGTGACTGTTTTATTTTATCTCTGGCTAAATTTGTTTGCACAATATCCAGCCATTGTCTGGATGGTTTGGTTCTTTTTTTATCAACAATAATCTCCACCATATCTCCGCTTTTGAGCTCTTTTTCTAAATTTGCAATGTGGCCGTTAATTTTGGCACCAGCCGCATGATTGCCAATAAAAGTATGGATATGATAAGCAAAATCAATTGGCACAGCTCCTTCGGGTAGATCAATTACATCCCCCTTGGGGGTAAACACAAAAATCCTATTTTTAAAGAAATCCGTTTTTATTTTATCAATATACTCTTCTGGGTGGTAATTATGACTGCCTTCGTCAATTAAGGTTCTGATCCATTTCAATTTTTCTTTATCTACTGGGATCTTTGTTTTGCTTCCAGTAGAGCTTTCTTTAAAGGACCAATGGGCTGCAATACCCCACTCTGCCTCTTCTTCCATTTCCTCAGTTCTGATTTGGAATTCTACAATTTTATTGTCAGCATAAACAGTAGTGTGCAGTGAGCGGTAGCCATTGGGTTTGGGTTGTGAAATATAATCTTTAATTCTACCTTTCATTGGTTTGCAGAAAGAATGAATTAAGCCAAGTGTACGGTAACATTCATCTATATTTTTAAGAATGATACGTAAAGCTACAATATCATAAATACGGTCAATATCCATATCTTTACGCAACAGTTTCTTATACAGTGAATAATATCTTTTGGCTCTGCCATAAATATTAATTGGTTTGATATCATTTTTGCTAAGTTCTTGTTTAACGCGCCTAATCATTTTGTTAGTATCCCGTTTTCGTGTTTCAAATTTTTTCTTTGAAATTTTTTCTACCCATTTATGTTCTTCAGGATAAACATAAGGGAAAGCCAAATCTTCCATTTCTCCCTGTAATTCGCTCATACCAAGCCGATTGGCAATGGGGGCGTAAATCTCTAAGCTTTCCTTGGCAATCCGTTGTTGTTTTACTGGACGCAGTGCGTAAAGAGTTTTTAAATTGTGTATACGATCAGCAAATTTAATAAAAATCACCCGCACATCCTCAGCCATAGCTACAAACATCTTTCTTAGGTTTTCCGCGTATCTTTCCAATCCCCGATATTTAATAGTTCCCAGTTTAGTAATACCTTCAACTAAACCAGCCACCTCTTTACCAAAATCTTTTTCAATTTCCTCCAGGCTGATATAGGTATCTTCTGGAACATCATGTAACAAACCGGCAATCACAGTAGGAATATCTATATCCATTTGTGCTAACTCATAAGCTGTTTCAAGCGAATGCTGGATGTAATCTTCACCACTCAATCTTTTTTGTCCCTTGTGCGCCTTATCAGCCAGCTCAAAAGCCAGCTCAACCATGGTGGTATCAGCTTGGGGGTGATTGTGGTGAATAACCTCCAGTATTCTATCTAATGTCATAAAAACAGATAAAGACTTAGTTATTTCAATTTTAACAGATATTAAACAAAGTTAAAATCTCATAATTTTTAGTCTTTTTAATTTTACTTATTTTTTTTAAAAAAATCAAGCTGTTGAAGTTAAAAGTTGAAAATTTTTTTAGCTAACTTTAGATAAATAAAATATATTTTCTTCCACTCAGCTTTAGCTGAAGGTAGCTGCACTTGAGTGCATAGTAATCGAGCTCAATTGAGCTAAAGCTCTTAAACCCTCGGCTAAAGCCGGGTAGAAAGCGCTCGCCTCTATTTCTTCTACCCAGCTTTAGCTGGAGGTAATTATGTTTGAGTATCATCATAAAGCTAAAGCTCTTAGACCCTCGGCTAAAGCCGGGTAGGCCTCTATTTCTTTTATCCAGCTTTGGCTGAAGGTAGCTACACTTGAGTGCGCAGTAATTGAGCTAAAGCTCTTAAACCCTCGGCTAAAGCCGGGTAGAAAGCGCTCGCCTCTACTTCTTTTATCCAGCTTTGGCTGAAGGTAGCTGATTCGGTTAAATCAGGGTAGTTAGTGGCTGATTTCGTTGAAGTGGGGTGGCAAGCAATCAATTTAAAAACAGCTTTGTATTTGACAAAACTGTTTTTTAATATCAAAACCTAAATTTTAAAATTCAAATTTAAAATATATATTTCCTTTTGCCAGTTATTTCTCTACCTCCTGAGTGTGCTTACATTTTTGATTTGAACATTTTTCTTTATCCTTGCCCGCATTGATCATTAAACTTTCACATTTTGGGCAATTATTACCAGTCGGCTTAGCCCAAAGTGCATATTTACATTTAGGGTAATTATCACAAGCATAAAAAGTTTTTTTAGAGCGTGTTTTTTTAGCCACAATAGAACCATTGCCACATTGAGGGCAGTTAATCCCAGTATCTTGATCTAAAGGTTTGGTGTTTTTGCACTTTGGAAAATTACTACAAGCGTAAAATTTACCAAAACGGCCATGGCGGATAACCATTGGAGAGCCACACTTTTCACATTCCAAATCAGTTTTTTCCGGCTCCTCTTTTTCTTTAACCTCTACATCATTTACCTCATTTTCTTTATTGATTTTAGCGATTTGTTTAGTGTTGCGACACTTGGGGAAACCACTGCAAGCTAAAAATCTACCATAGCGGCTAGTTTTAACTACCATCGGCTTACCACACTTATCACACACCTCAGAGCTTTTTTCGGTGATTAAATCTTGTTTTTTAATTTGTTCGTATTTTTGCTCAAGATTTTTTATAAAAGGTGAATAAAACTTTTTAATAATTGGCTGCCATTTTTTTTTGCCTCCAGCGATTTTATCCAAGTCATCCTCCATATTGGCGGTAAATTTATAATCAACTATTTTAGGGAAGTGGTCTTTAAGCAGATCAACTACAACAAATGAAATATCTTGGGGAATAAATTTAGCTGACTCACGTTTGATATAATTTCTCTGTTGGATAGTTGAAATAATAGGAGCATAAGTTGAAGGCCGTCCAATACCCAACTCTTCAAGTTTTTTAACCAAACTGGCATCATTGTATCTTGGTGGAGGTTCAGTGAAGTGTTGTGTTGGTTTGAGTTCTTTTAAGCCGAACTTCTCAGCTTGTTTTATTTGGGGCAAAATATTTTCTTTAGTAATTCCGGGATATACCTTAAGCCATCCATCAAAAGATATTTGTGAGCCATTAGCCCTTAATAAATATTTGCCAGCCGCTATATCTATGCTGGTTTTATTTATTTTAGCCGCTTGCATTTGAGAGGCCAGCGCCCTTTTCCAGATTAAGTCATATAGTTTATATTGTTTGTCATTTAGATAGTTTTTTATTTCTTCAGGCGCACGGGATAGATCAGTTGGACGAATAGCTTCATGTGCCTCTTGGGCTGTCTTTGATTTAGTGCTGTATTTATTAACTTGTTTAGGTAGATACTTATGACCAAACTCGTCTTGTATGTAGCTGTGTGCTTGAGTTGTGAAATTGGATGATAAGTTTAGAGAATCAGTACGCATATAAGTAATCAAACCCACCTGTTCTTTGCCCAGCTTGATACCTTCGTACAAGTTCTGAGCCAGATACATGGTTTGTTTTGATGAAAAACCAAGTTTATTGTGCGCTTCTTGCTGTAAGCTGGAAGTGGTAAAAGGTGGCTGCGGCTTTTTAGGAGTTTGTTTAGTTTCAATCTTGCTCACTTGATAATTTTGTTTTTCTAAATCTTCAACAATGCCATTTACTTGCCTTTGGTTTTTTAAATCAAATTTTTCCAATTTTTTATCAACTATTTTAATCAATTTGGCGTTAAACTCTTGTTTGTGTTGATTTTCTAAAGTTGCTTCTATATCCCAGTACTCTTCTGGCTTGAATTTTTGTATTTCACGTTCACGTTCAACTATTAATCTTACAGCTACAGATTGCACGCGTCCAGCTGATAAGCCTTTAGATACTTTTTTCCATAAAAAAGGTGACAATTTATAACCCACCAAGCGGTCCAATATTCTTCTGGCTTGCTGGGCGTCAACCAAATTTTTATCAATTTCCCTCGGGCTTTTAAGGGCTTCCAGTATGGCATCTTTAGTAATTTCATGAAATACAATTCTTTTATGTTGAATATCTTTTTGTTTTTGAGAGAGCAGATAAAGTAAATGCCATGAAATAGCTTCACCTTCACGGTCCTCATCAGTCGCAAAATAGACCATATTTGATTTTTGGGCTGCTTTATACAATTCATCAATAACCGCTTTTTTATCATCTGCTACTACATATTTGGGCTTAAAATTATGCTCCACATCAACACCCAAATCTTTTTTGGGTAAATCGCGTAAGTGACCATAAGATGACATAATCTTATAATTTTTATCTAAAAATTTAGATATAGTTTTGGCTTTGGTTGGAGATTCTACAATGACTAATTTTTTCATAAACCTTAATTTATCTAATTATCTATGTTAATTTATATATTTGCACTCAATATTTTATGTTCACTTATCCAATATTTGCGCAATTCTCCTGCTAAATAAAATGAACCAGTAATTAAAATTAAATCATTTTTTTTAGCTCTGACGAGCACTCTATGAAGCGCTTGCCAAGGATCTGTTAAAATTTTTATCTGTTTTTTGGCCGTGCCATATTTATTAAATAATTTTTGCATAGCTTCAAGGTTAGCACATAGCCTGCTTTCTATCAAGTGGCGGGTTATATAAATTTCACTTTCAGTAGGCATTTTATAGGCCATCATTTTTATAATTTGATCTATTTGTTTGTTTTCATTTAAAGTAAAAATTAAAAATAATTTTTTATACTGCATGTTATTAGTCTTGGATAAAGTTAAATTTAGTTTATCATAATTATGTGCCCCATCCAAAACAATCTGCGGTTTTTTTTGTATTACTTCAAAGCGGCATGAGATGTGCGTATCTTTAATTCCTCGGCGTATATACTTATCTGGGATATCTAATTTAGAGGCAACAGCAGCGGCTAATTCAGCATTTAAATTTTTTTTAGTTTGAGTTCTTAAAGTTTGTTCAAATTGGCATTTTTTATTTTTACAAATTTGTTTAAAAATTCTTATTAAATGCGGCCGCTGCTCTGAGGTTAAAAAAAGGCTATTAGGCTTAATAATGCCGGCTTTAGTTTTAGCAATTTTAGTTAAAGTCTTGCCAAGTAAATGTGTATGGTCGTAACCAATATTCGTGATGGCGCATATTTTAGGAGTAGGTATAATATTAGTGGCGTCAAATTCACCTCCGCAGCCAACCTCTAAAATTACATATTCGCACTTGCGGTTAGTAAAATAAAGCAAAGCAATGGCGAAGAATATTTCAAAATAGCTCGGTGCCCCATATTTTGAGTGTAGATACATTTTATCAATGATTGGTTTAATTTTATCCATTAAAATAGCAAATTCATCGGGTGGGATAAATTTTTCCCCCATTTTAATGCGTTCTATGGAAGTAGTTGGATGAGGCGAATAATATGAGCCCACGCGCTTGCCAGCCTTGCTTAGAATTTGATGTACCATAGCAGTCGTGGTTCCTTTACCGGCCGTTCCTCCAATGTGAATATATTTAAATTGGGTTAAATCAATTTTCAATTTTTTTATCAACTCACCCATTCTATATAAATAAAATTCATTTCTAAAGCTGGTCTGCATATAATCAGATTTAGGCAGAGAATTAATAGACTCCAAATATCTAACTGCTTGGTGATATTTATCAAACATAAAATACTGAACAAATTATAAGCCATAAGTTACAAGAACCAAAAATGACCAAATTATCAACAATCAATAATTTAAAAATTTTATTGTTTAAGTTTTTAATTATCATCACTCTGTGGTTCGCTTGACGCTCAGCAGAAGTAGAACTTTTGCCGTTTGCGAGAATTATTTAAGATGATGGTTAAAAATTTTTTAATATTTACAGTTTATAAGCAAGTTTTTTATTAAAGCATTCCTTATTCCTTGGTTTCTAATTTCTAATTTTTACTATATTTTTGATTTCCCACATTTTTAATCAATCCTTTTATTTCCATAATAGTTAAAAATGAGCTAATTTTGGCTGTGGGAAGTCCAGTTAATTGGATAATATCATTTATATGCTTAGCTTCAACTGAAACTATTTCCAGGATAGCTTTTTCTTGTTCAGAAAGTAATAAATTCTGTTTGTGTTGAGTAGTAGATTCAGCTGGTTGGAAATTTAAAATTTTAAATATATCTTCAGCGCAGACAATAGGATAAGCCCCCATGGCAATAAGTTGGTTTACTCCAGCCGCGTTTTTTGTATAAATATTTCCCGGCACGGCCAAAACATCTCGGTTGTTTTCCAAAGCAAAACGCGCCGTTATTAGCGCCCCTGATTTGCCTGGAGCTTCTACGACTAAAGTTGCTTTAGAGAGTCCTGCGATAATTCTATTTCTTTGAGGAAAATAAGCCTGCAAGGCGGTTGTGCCAGGAGGATATTCTGACATTAGCAGACCCTCTTGGGATTGTATATCACGCGCCAAATGAATATTACTGGCTGGATAAATACTTGCCTCATCTATACCTGAACCCAAAACAGCAATTGTTCTTGAGTTGGTTTCTACACACACACGGTGAGCCAAACTGTCAATACCCAATGCCAGGCCGGAAACTAAAGTTATACCAGCTTGGCATACTCGCTTTACAATATCTTCTACTATTTGTTTACCGTAAGGACTAAATTTACGAGTGCCCACGCATGCCAAACTGTATTCATCTCGCTGGTTAGTTAGTTTTCCTTTATAGTATACTACACTTGGCGGATTAAAGATTTGCCTCAAGCTTATTGGGTAATTATCATCAGCCATAGTAGACATTTTAATTTCCAATTGTTCCATTTTTTCCACCTCTTTATTCAGCTCTATTTTTTTTCTAGACTCTATAATGTTTTGAATAATTTTATCTTCTAAACTAGCTTTTTTAAATTCATTAAAACCAGCTTGCCAAGCATTTTCCATCAAACCAAAATAGTTATATATTTTTTTTAGTCTATTAGCCCCAACTCCTTCAATTAAAGAAAATCCGAGCCAATATTTATGCTCACGACTAATCATTTTATAAAATTATTTCTCTATGACTATGATACATTATTTTAGACAAAAAACCAAAATAGTGGTAAATTAAAATCAATAGAATTAAGAAACAGTAAACATAAATTAACAAATTTCTTGAAAAATTTAAATTATAATTTATAAACATTTATTTTAGTAAATATGCCTGATACGCAAAATTTATACATTTTACCCTTTGATCATCGTGGTTCTTTTAAGCGCGCCTTTTTTGATACTCATAAAAATTTAGATGATAAAAAAATAAAAATACTCAAGAGTTATAAGAAAATTATCTATCAAGCTTTTTTATTATCTCAAAAATACATAGAACGTTATGAAAATTGCGGTATTTTGGTGGATGAAGAGTTGGGTAGTGACATTATACGCCATGCTTTAAAAAAAAATATTATTACTGCCGTGCCTACAGAAAAAAGCAGCCAGCGAGTTTTTGCTTTTGAACATGGTAAAAATTTTGATAAATATATCGCCCAAATAGAACCCGATATTGTCAAAGCGCTGCTTAGGGTTCATCCAGACAACCATCAAGCAAATCAGTTGCAACTCAAAAGACTCAGAAGACTCTATGATTGGTGTCATGTTCAAGATTTTAATTTATTGGTTGAAATGTTGGTGCCGCCGAGCGATAAAGATTTACAAAAAGTTGGTCACAATCGTGAGGAGTATGATAAAAAAATTCGGCCCACCCTAACCCTCCAGTCAATACAACTTTTTTATAAATTTAATATTTTTCCCAACATTTGGAAAATAGAAGCATTTGAAGAAACTGCTCATTGGAAACCAGTGATAGACTTAATTCGTGATGAAGACAGGGAAAACACTGGTATTATTATGCTCGGTCGCGGAGAGAGTTTTGCCAAAGTTAAAAGTTGGATGAATATAGCACCGCGGCATTTACTCAATGGATTTGCCGTGGGCAGAACAGTTTTTTTAAGGCCATTGCTTGATTATCATCATAAATACATAAATAAAAAACAAGCCATAGAACAAATAGCTAAAAATTTCATAGAATTAGTTAGGTATTGGGAGAAAGGTTGATTGTGGACAATTGTTGACCAAGATTCTATCATACGTCAGTTGTGCTCGGGTGCCCCTTCTTCTGATGATTCGCGTTTCTATTTAGGCAGCCGCCCCTCCCGTAGTTTCCAGCTGGCTTGACCTTGAGTTTATTTTTTATTTATTATTAGTTGTTTATTGTTATTTATTAATTCGTTTTGACTTTTACCTTCTTTTAAGCTAAGCTGTGAGTATAAAACAGCTTTTTTTATTGGTTTAATGGGCTTGAGTATTGCTTAAAAGAAAAATTTTTTTAGGGAGATTTAATTTAATTAGACTATGTTTTTTAAAAAAATTGCTATTGATCTGGGCACTACCACCACCTTGGTTTACGTCCCCGGTAAAGGTATTATCATTAATGAGCCATCAGTCGTGGCTTATTCTTTGGTAGACAAAAAAGTTTTAGCCGTGGGTGATGAAGCTAAACAAATGATTGGACGCACGCCGGACACTATTATGGCCTCCAAGCCGCTTAAAGATGGCGTTATTGCTGATTATAAAACAACTGAAGCTATGCTGAGGTATTTTGTCAACAAAGCTATTGGTGGATTTAGGATTTTTCGCCCGGAAGTCATGATTGCCGTGCCGGGTGGAGTGACTTCAACTGAAAGGCGCGCCGCCATTGATGCCACTTTGGCTGCCGGAGCCAAAGCCGCTTATATTATTAAAGAGCCAATCGCCGCAGCTATTGGTTCCAATGTGCCAATTGGTTCAGCTTCGGGTCATATGATTATTGATATGGGGGGTGGCACTTCTGAAGTAGCCGTTATTTCTCTTGGCGGTATTGTTACTAATGATTCAGTCCACATTGGGGGCAATAAATTTGATACAGCCATCCAGGAATATGTCAGAAAAAAATACAATTTAGCAGTCGGGGAACGATCAGCTGAACAAATAAAAATCAAAGTTGGCTCAGCGCTTTATTTGGATAAAAAGTTAACTACTGAAGTTAAAGGCAGGGATATGGTCAGCGGTTTGCCGCGCATTGCCACGGTTTCATCTGATGATGTGACAGAGGCACTCCAAGATGAATTAGCCGGATTAATTTCAGCTATTAAACATGTGCTTTTTAATACTCCACCTGAACTTTCGGCTGACATTATGGAAAAAGGTATGGTGCTTTCCGGTGGCACTTCACTTCTAAGAAATATGGATGAATTTATTTCTCAGTCAATCGGCGTGCCGGCTTATAACGCAGATGACGCGCTTTTATGTGTAGCTAAAGGCACTGGTATTGCTTTAGAAAATTTAGCCGCTTACAAAAGATCTATTTTGGCTATGAAATAGTCAGCCTACAAAATGACTAATTTGCTACAAATTTAGACTCCTGTCTCAGCATTAAGGAAATATAAAATCTATATTAATCAACTAAATTGTAAATTCGTAACATATCTGTAATTTCATAGGTTATGAAAATACTTATTATCCATGATCGTTTTATGTTTCGCGGTGGCGCAGAGCGCTTGGTGCTTACTATGGCTCGGGGTTTAGGCGCTGATATTGCTACTGGTTTTTGGTCAGAGGAAAATAGCTTTTCAAAAAAACAAGTGCCGCACAAACTCTATGTATTAGGCAACTCAAGCCAAAAGAGCGGCTGGCGCTACCTTAAGTTTCAGTGGCTTTTTTATTTCCGTACCAAATTTATCCAACGCTATGATATAGTTATTTTTTCCGGCAACAACTGCCTATCAGCTGCTTACAATGTGGCAAAGGGGGTAAAAAAAGTGTTTTATTGTCACACCCCCGTACGCCATGCTTTTGATTTGAAAGACTATTATTTAAAGCAAAAAATATGGTGGAAAAGCTTAATCTTGCGTTTCATTATTCCTATCAGCCGCTTAGTCTATCAATGGGGTTTTAGACAAATGGATATAGTTATTGCCAACTCTAAAAACGTGCAAGCTAGAATAAAAAAATATCTTTCAACCCCCTCACAAATAATTTATCCGCCTATTGATATTAAAAAATTTAAATGGTTAGGGCAGGCTGATTACTATTTGTCTTTTGGCAGGGTAGATAAACTTAAAAGGATAGGCGATATTGTCAAAGCTTTTCAGCGTATGCCGCATAAAAAATTAATTGTCGCTTCAGGCGGCGATGATCTGGCAAGGATAACAAAAATGGCTCAAGGTTACAGTAATATTAAAATTAAAGGTTGGTTAGAAGACGATGAACTCAAAGAGCTACTTGGCTATTGTATTGCCACTTTATATATTCCTATTAATGAGGATTTTGGTATGACCCCACTTGAATCAATGTCAGCTGGTAAACCCTGCATTGGTGTGAATGAAGGCGGTTTGAAGGAAAGCATTATAAATAACAAAACTGGTGTATTTATTCCTGCTAATTATAGTCTTGACGATATTATCCAAGCAGTCCGAAGCATGACTCAAGAGCGAGCCTTATCTATGAAATCTGATTGCCAATCTCAAGCATATAAATTTTCAACTAAAAGGTTTATCCAAGAGATGGCAAGTGTAATCAAGTGAAAAGACAAGATAGATAAATCAAGCTAAACAAATATATTTATCTGGCCATATAGTTAACCAGTTAACTATAAAAGTTGGTGAGATTATTTAGCCGTACAATCACACAACTTTTCATCAACTCTTGATTGTTAATTAAATTTTATGACTATCACCATTGACGCTTCGCGCCTAACAACTAAAAAACCCACTGGTGTGGAGCGTTATACCAAAGCCATTATCAAGGGTTTGTTAGAAAAAGACAGTAGCTTGCTCTTATTTACCCCTAGGTTAATTGACACCTTGCCTCGTGGCGTTCAAAAAATTTTAGCTTGGCCAATCAAAAAGTTATGGTCCCAATTACGTCTTGGCTTTGAGCTCATTTTTAATCCACCCAGAGTGTTTTTCTCACCCAGCTACACTATTCCTTTTTTAGCTCTACTCAATCATAAAACTAAAAAAATTGTCACCATTCATGACATAGCTTTTATGCATTTGCCCCAAAGTTACTCGTGGACTCAAAGGCAGTTTTTAAAATTAACTACCCGCCAGTCAGTCAAATATGCCCATAAAATTATAACTCCCACTCAAGCCACCAAAAATGATTTGATTAAGTATTTTAATTGTCCGGCAGGTAAAATAGAAGTTACTTATTTTGGAGCTGATGCGCATATTTTTTCCAGCGAGTCCACCTCGCGCAAAAAGCAAATTTTATATTTAGGGCGGATTGAAGATAAAAAAAACATTGCCAATTTAATAGATGGTTTTAATGTATTTAATCAAAAACATACTGATTACCAGCTGATTTTGGCAGGCAAACCCGGCATAGGTTTTGATTTCCTTAAAGCCGGCATAGAAAAAAATAAAAATATTAACTATCTTAACTACGTTGATGAAAGCAAAAGGCAAGAGCTGTTAAGCCAAGCCAACTGTCTGGTGTTGGTTTCTAAATACGAGGGTTTTGGCCTTCCTCTTTTAGAGGCTTTTAGTTTCAATTTGCCCACTTTAGCTTCAGATATTCCGGTCTTGCGTGAAGTTGGCCAAGACGCCTGCTTCTATGTTGATCCTAATTCAAGCCAAGCTATTGCCCAAGGTTTAGAAAAAATTATTATTCATTCAAATTTCAGGCAAACTCTCGTGCGCGCTGGCAAAGAGCGCCTCAACTTCTTCAGCTGGCAAAGTTGTGTTGATAAAACTTACTCCATACTTAAAGCGTAGAGGTTTAAGAATATTTAAATTATCAAGCCCTTTCATTTATAAATTATAAAAACAACCTTGAAAGGGTCATGTTTTTATATAATTTAAATTGACCATAAATTATGTTAATGTTAAGATATAGATATATTAAGTTTTTGATTTGATGGTTTATGAGTCAGTTTAATTGGCCTGTGATAGGGCATAAAAAAATTGTTAATTACCTCCAATCAGTGGTGGCCAACCAAAAACTCAACCACGCTTATTTATTTTACGGTCCAGATTTTTTAGGCAAGCGCTTGGTGGCGGATTATTTTATGCAAAGTATTTTCTGTATTGGACAGGTAAGGCCCTGCAAAGAGTGTGTCCATTGTCAGCAAATCAACAATCGGGTCCATCCAGACGTTATTTATATAGCACGTCCCGAGGATAAATCCAATATTAGTGTTGAGCAGGCGCGCCAAGTAAAATCTAAGCTTCAAAACGCCACCTTTCTCAATTCATATAAAATAGTGCTGATTAATGGCGCGCAGGAGTTATCTTTAGCCGCGGCTAATGCACTTTTAAAAATTTTAGAAGAGCCGACTTCAAAGACAATTTTCATTTTAATTTCCAACAATATTTCAAATATTCCCCAAACTATTTTATCCAGAGTGCAACTCATCAAATTTCAACCAGTAGGCAAAGAAGAATTAAGTCAATACCTAAAGAATAAAGGCCAAAGCAGGGACGAGATTTATAAATTGACACATTTTTCAGCTGGTTATCCAGGCAAGTTGGTGTATTTTGAAAAACACCCCAAGCTTTTATCAGAACTAGAAGCTCAAATTAAACAAATTTACCAATTTATCAACCAACCCTTATACCAAAAATTTAACTACATACAAGGCGTAGCTGCCCAAAGTAAGTCTGCCAAAACCAAAGAACAAAGCCAATTCTTTATTCAGATTTTAAGGCAGCTGTTAAGGGATATGTTACTTATTAAAAATATGTGTTTTGGTTATCTTATAAATACTCAACTTAAAGGCCAACTAACCCAAAGCGCGCAACATTTTTCTAGCCCTAATTTAGTCAGCTTGATTAAAAAATGCGATCAAGCCGAGCGTTATATACAAGCCAATGCCAACCCTCGTTTATCTTTAGAGGAGCTGGCTTTAACAATCAAACCAGATTAAGCACTATGAGAACATATTTAAAACCATCTCTATTAATTATTTTGCCTCTCATTTTAAGCGGTTGTAGTTTCGCTTTTATGCCCAGCGGAGGCGGCGGTGGCGCAGCTGGTCCTATGGGGGTCTTTAAATCCACTGATAAGGGGCTTAGTTGGCAGGAAAAAAACAATCTTGCCCACAATGAGAAAAATTTAGCTCCTTATCAAACTCGCCAATTGGAGTTTAATATTTTTGATAAAAATATAATTTATAGAGGTACTAATGTAGGTTTATTTAAAAGTGAGGACGCGGGCGATAGTTGGTATATGATTAACAATAAAGATATTCACAGTTTTACTCTAAATCCAAAAAGCCGTGGGATAATCTATATCGTTTCAGGCAATCAGTTATTTAGAACTACTGACGACGGCCAATCATGGAATTTAATTTATACAGAAAGTCGGCATAATATACACATTGCAGATGTGGCTATTAGCCATTTTGATACTAGCTATATCTATATTCTAACTAATGACGGTACTTTGTTATTGAGCCAAGATTGGGGGGAGAGCTGGCGTAAACTGCAAGATTTTGAAAGTAGAGCTAAAGCACTTTTTATTAACCCACATAACAGCCAGCACATATATGTCACCACACAGCGAGAGCTTTACAGAAGTTTAGATGAGGGGGATAATTGGCAAAATATTATTCAAGATAAAAACAAGCAATATCCGGGCATTGATATAGTGGGCGAGTTGCATTTTAACAATCAGGAAAATGATATTATTTATCTTTCTAAATATGGTATCCTCAAATCATCTGATAGTGGACAAAATTGGCAAAAAGTTCAGCTGATAAGCGATCCCAATTCAGTAGATATTCACGTCTTAACCTTTGATAAATCAAATCCCCGAGAGATATTTTACATTGTGGGCAATGTTATATATCATACTATAGACAATGGTATAAATTGGAAAACCAAAGCCTTGCCTGTTCCCGGTGGGGCCAAAGCTACTGATTTGCTTTTAAACCAGCAAAATATAGATGAAATATATTTGGCTGTGGGAAGATAATATAGCTTATTTAGTATAAACATGTTTATATATAATTAACATTTGAATAAATTTTATGGATCTCAAAAACCATCAACAAAAATTTGATAAAGCAATTGAGCATCTTAAACAAGATATTGCTTCTATTCGTTCAAATAGAGCCACTCCAGCATTGCTTGAAAATATTACAGTAGAGGTTTATAGCTCTAAAATGCCTTTAGTCCAATTAGCCAGCATTCAAGCGCCAGAGCCAAAAATGTTGGTAGTTGAACCATGGGACAGGCAAGTTATTAAAGATATAGAAAAAAGTATTCAAAGCGCTAGTTTAGGCCTTAATGTAGCTAATGAAGGCACTTATTTAAGAATTGCTATACCCCCAACGACAGAAGAAAGTCGCAAGGAGCTATTGAAGGTATTGAATAACAAATTAGAAAACGCCAGACATTCGGTTCGTGGCATTAGGGATAATATTAAAGAAGAGGTTACCAAGGCCTTTAATGATAAAGAGATTGGGGAGGATAAAAAATATAAATTGATTGAGGATTTAGATGAAATGACACGTGAGTACCACGGTAAAATTGAAGAAGTTGGCAATAAAAAAGAAGAGGAGATAAAATTGTAAAGAGTCAACCAATAACAATTAACAACTAACAACTAACAATAAACCAGCCAACACATTCGCCGTTAGCCCATCCGCGACATTTGGCTACGCCCACCTATTGATGGCGTGTCAAGCAGATAACTGCCATTGGATATATCACGCCCAAAGCGATGTATTGTGGCGAGTTGGGTGAGTAAACAGTTAACAATCATTTTTAATCTTTTCAATAAAAACGCGGTATTCCAATAATAGCTTTATGGTTAGCTGAGGAATAACCTAAACCCAAATTTATATTTATTTATGTTACTAACCATTATCGTATTTATATTAATCCTTGGTCTATTGATATTAGTGCACGAATTAGGCCATTTTTTATCTGCCCGAATTTTTAAAGTTAAAGCAGAAGAGTTTGGTTTTGGTTATCCCCCAAGAATATTTGGCTGGGTAAAAGATAAGACAGATAAATGGAAACTGGTTGGCAAAAATGAAAAAGCTGAAGATCATAAACGCACAGTTTGGTCTTTAAACTGGCTGCCATTGGGTGGTTTTGTAAAAATTAAAGGCGAAGATGGCGAAGACAAAAATATCTCTGATAGTTTTGGTTCGCGTCCTGTGTGGCAAAGGTTTATTATGCTTTTTGCCGGAGTTTTCATGAATTTTGTTTTATGTGCGGTGCTTTTAAGTATTGGTTTTATGGTGGGTATTCCCAGCGCTGTGGATGGGATGGATAATTCAAGTGCTACTCTTAGCCAAGCCAAAGTTCAAATTATTGAGCTCGCCCCAGATTCACCAGCTGTCCAAAGTGGACTCAGGGCTGGCGACGTGATTTTATCTATAAACAATGAAAACACACCACACATAGAAGATGTGCAAAACAAGGTTAACCAATTTCAAGATCAAGCAGTTTCTCTAACTGTCCAGCGCGGGGAAGAACAAATAGAATTCAATCTAACACCCCAGTTTGATGAAGAGTTAGGCAGGGCTGTAATAGGAGTGCAGTTAGTAGAGACAGCACTTATTAGCTATCCATGGTACAGAGCAATCTATATGGGCTTTGTCACCACCATTGGTTTAGTAGGAACTATTTTAACCGCTTTTGGTCAATTGATTGGCAGTTTATTTGGCGGACCTAAGCTGGCAGCTGAAGTTGCTGGGCCAGTAGGTATTGCTGTTTTAACAGGACAGGTGGTGGACTTAGGATGGGTTTATGTTCTGCAGTTTACAGCACTTTTGTCACTTAATTTAGGCATTATTAATTTATTGCCCATTCCCGCATTAGACGGTGGCAGAATTTTATTTTTAGCTATTGAGAAAATAAAGGGCAGGCCAGTCAAACAAGAACTTGAAGCCGCGGTTCATCAAATCGGATTTATTCTGCTTATGGGCATAATTATTTTAGTCACTTACAAGGATATTAGGACCTATGGAGAAAAGATCTGGCAAGCCGTTAGCTCCATTTTTTAGTTTTGACTAAAAGGATTAAAAGTATATAATGGCAGTAAAGTTGTCAACTTAATTTTTTAAATTTTAAAACTTATTATTTTATGCTTCAATCCAAACTATTTTATACTACCCTTAAAGAAGAACCCAAGGATGAAGAGTCTGTAAATGCCCAGCTCTTAATCCGAGCTGGCTTTATTGATAAGCAAATGTCGGGTGTTTTTAATTATTTGCCTTTGGGCTACCGAGTTTTGAATAAAATTGAAAATATTATTAGGCAAGAAATGAATGCTATTGGCGGTCAAGAGCTATTGATGCCCGTTCTCCATCCTAAAGAAAATTGGCAAAAAACATCCCGCTGGGAAACTTTCGCTGCTTTATTTAAATTAACTGGTTCCGGTGAAAAAGAGTATGCTCTGGGGCCCACGCATGAAGAAATTATAACACCTTTGGCGCAAAAAAATATTTTTTCGTATAAAGATTTACCAACGGCAGTCTACCAAATTCAAACGAAATTTCGTAATGAGCCGCGCGCTAAATCAGGTCTTTTGCGCGGACGTGAATTTTTCATGAAGGATTTATACTCATTTCATACTAATGAGGACGATTTAGAAAAATATTATCAACAAGTACAACAAGCCTACCAAAAGATTATAAATCGGGTTGGCTTAGCAGAGCTAACCATTCAAGTTTTTGCATCAGGCGGTGATTTTTCAAAATATTCACATGAATATCAGACATTATCTGAAGCAGGCGAAGATACTATTTTTATAGTTGAGAGTAAAAATTTGGCTTTCAATAAAGAAATTGCTCCCGTTAAAGCACCATCCTTAGACCAAGGACATGAACAGTCGGCTGAGTTACAAGAAGTTGAAGGTAAGGGTATTATCGGTGTTGAAGAGCTGGCAAAATTTTTAAATATTCCAGTAGAAAAAACTACTAAAACAATTTTATTTGAAACTGAAAAAGGTGAAATTATTGCGGCCGCTGTGCGTGGCGATTATGATGTTAATGAGTTAAAATTATCTGAAGTTGCTCATTGTAAGGAGTTAAAGCTGGCCAGTAGCCAAAAAGTAAAAGAAATCACTGGAGCGGAACTGGGTTATGCAGGCATTCTAAATTTACCAGATGAAGTAAAAGTTTTTATGGATGATTCTCTACAAGGTAGAATAAATTTTGAGTGTGGCGCAAATAAAACCAATTATCATACTATTAACGTAAACTTTGGCAGGGACCTTCCTGAGCCGGAAAAATTTTATGATATTAAGGTGGCTCGTAAAGGGGATCTTTACCCTGAGAGAGGCGAGCCATACAAGCTTAAAAAAGGCATTGAGGTGGGCAATATTTTTAAACTTAAAACCAAATTTAGCTCTGCATTTAATTTTACTTATAAAGATAAAGAAGGCCATGAAAAACCAGTTGTTATGGGCTGTTATGGTATTGGGCCATCGCGTATAATGGGCACTATTGTTGAAGTTTTTCATGACGAGAGGGGTATTATTTGGCCTGAAGAGGTGGCACCTTTTAAATATCACCTTTTAAATCTGAGTCAAGATTCTCAGATTATTGCTCAGGCAGATAATATTTATAATCAGCTCAATCAAGCCGGTATAGAGGTGCTTTATGACAATCGCCATGATTTAAGCGTTGGCCAGAAATTTACAGAGGCAGATTTGATTGGTATTCCTTACAGGTTAGTTGTCAGCCATAAAACTCAAGGTAAAATTGAAATAAAGAAAAGAGATGAAGATGAAACTAAACTCATAGAGCTTCAGGATTTATTGTTAAGTTAATCAGTTTTTAGTAAATGCAATTTTAATTTGAATGGTTTCTAAGATATAGAAGAAATTATTTATAGGAGGTATATTTGTAATAATATCTGCAGTTTAGAGTATGTTAAAAAAGTTTTTTTCCAATTTTTCCAAAGATTTAGGTGTAGATTTAGGTACTTCAAGTACCTTGATTTATGTTAAAGATAAAGGTATTTTAATCAATGAGCCATCAGTTGTGGCTATTAACACCAGAACTGATCAGATTGTAGCCGTAGGTGATGATGCTAAGCGTATGATAGGTAAAACCCCATCGCATATTATTGCCTCTAAGCCCTTAGTAGAGGGGACTATTTCAGATTTTGAAGCATCTGAGAAAATGCTTAAATATTATATTGAAAAAATTTTAAATGAAAGGATGGGTATTTTAAGCACCAAGCCGCGAGTTGTTATTGGCATACCTTTGGATGTTACAGAGGTAGAAAGGAAAGCTGTTGAAGACGCCGCTTTGGGTGCTGGCGCCAGAGAGGTTTTTTTGGTTGAAGAGCCCATGGCGGCTGCTATTGGCGCACGTATGCCAGTCCAAGAATCAACCGGCAATTTTATTGTTGATATTGGAGGCGGGCTGACACAAATCGCCGTTATTTCACTTTCAGGGGTGGTGGCTTGGAAGTCAATTTTAACTGCCGGCGATATTTTCAATAAAAATATTCAACAATATATCCGTGAAAGTTTTAATCTATTGATTGGTGATATAACAGCTGAAAAAATTAAAATAAAATTAGGCACGGTTTATCCCAGTGAAAAACCAGAAGAGTTACAAGTGAGTGGCCGAGATATTTTAAGTGGTCTGCCTAAGGAAGTAAAAATCACAGAAGCTGAAGTTAAAGACGCCATTTCCAGTTCATTTAAACATATTGTTAGTAACATTAAAAATACCTTAGAGGAAACTCCGCCAGAGCTGGTCTCAGATATTAAAAAAAGGGGATTGGTGCTTTCCGGAGGCGGTGCTTTACTCCGTGGTTTTGATGAGTTGGTACGCAAAGAAACTAAGGTGCCAGTGACTGTGATAGATGATCCATTGACCTGTGTGGTGCGCGGGGCAGGTCTGATTTTGGAAGATATAGACAATCTTCAAGATGTTATTATTCCATCAGCCAGATAGGCGCTAATTAAATACCAAATTAAGACACTTTGAAAGGCGGTTTAGTTTAACAAGGTGATAAAACCCTCTAACTAATCCCATAAAAATATTCAATTATCAAGCATTTAGTTATAGCTTTTTTTAATTAAGTTAGTTGACTTAGTGCGTAGTTTAATAGCAGTTTGTAGCCACCGGGCTGTTTTTTTTGTATTTTTAAACCTTTTTTGGTAAAATAACGCTACTGAATTATACTTATGCGCCAAATTAATATCACCAGCAGAGCCACTTTTACTTTGGTTGTAGCCATTATTATTTTAGCTATTCTACTACACAGTGGGTTGTCAAATTCAATTCATAGCTATTTACGCGTAGTTTCAAATCCAGTTGTTTCCGGCGTAAG
This sequence comes from uncultured Gammaproteobacteria bacterium, assembly GCA_964628705.1. Taxonomy (GTDB): domain Bacteria; phylum Patescibacteriota; class Patescibacteriia; order UBA2196; family GWA2-42-15; genus CAZVLW01. The sequence continues at coordinate 11,369 of CAZVLW010000001.1, read as the reverse complement.
TTTTTTGTCAAAAAAAATTGCCAAAAATATTTATATTTATATAGATGCCAAACGGTATTATCAAAGAAATTTGGAGTTAAATCAAAAAATAGTAAATTTTTACAAACAAAATTTACAGCTATCAGCCCTTAAAAAAGAAAATCAATGGTTAAAAAAAGAAATTCAATTTTTAGAAGATGTTAATTACAACTATCAAATAGCTAGAGTATTAGCTACCAATTATGGCTCTGCCAGTGGTGAATTAATTATCAATAAGGGCACTCTTCACGGATTGCGCGACGGTTTAGCTGTCACTACAGATCAAGGTGTGATGATCGGCAAGATTAATCAAGCACAACAAGATATCTCTTATATTGAGCTTTTGGTTTCAAGCCAAGCAGAGCTTTCAGTTATGGTCAAAGCATCACAGGTTATTTATGGCATCTGCCAAGGCGAGCATAATCTTAGTTTAAATATTACTATGCTTCCCAAAGGGGTAGCCATAGAAGAGGGAGATATTGTAGCCACGTCAGGTTTTGAAAAAGACATACCAAGCGGTTTAATTATTGGAGAAATTACCAAAGTTGAAAACCAACAAGAAGAGCTGTGGCAAAAGGCTTTAGCCGAGCCTCTAATTGATGCTCGTTATCTATCATTAGTAACCGTGATTATACCGCAATAATTTATTTATAATTTTGTATTATGTCAAAATATATTTGGAGCTTAACAGCTAGTCTCATGGCAGTTTTTTTAAACTTGTCATTTTTGCCTTTCTTGGGAAATTTGAATATTTATATAAATTTACCCCTATTGGTTATTTTTTTTATAACTTTTTTTTACAATTTTGACATAGCTTTATTTAATGGATTGATTGTCGGGCTTGTTTTGGATTTATACGCAAGTAGTTTTTTCGGTTTTTTTATATTAATTTTTGTAGTTGAGGTTTACTTTATTTATTTTTTAAAAAATAATCTGCTTCGGGGAAAAAGTTTGTTTTCACTTGCTTTTTGTTCATTGGCATCAGTATTATTATGGTATATATTATATGTTACTTTTGCCCTACCTTTAGCACAAACCTTTAATTTGGGACTATATTTAAAACGTTTTGGTGTGCCATTTATATGGCAAAATATTTTACACATAATTGTATTATTGCTAAGCGTCTTCTTATCTCACAATACTAAAGTTAAACTTAAAGGTGAACTCAGATAATTTTTATGGCTGACAATCCTTTTCATATACCCCAAGCTATCAAAAAAGTTGACGGCTACAATACTCGCCGCCATGAAGGTAGTTTTTTTGATTTAACAGGCCAGTTGGAAAGGGTCAACTTTAGCTTACCTCCAGGTAAAATAATGCTGATTATTTTAATTATCAGTTTGAGCTGTTTGGCTATATTAGGGCGTGCTTTTTGGATTCAGATAGTGCACGGTAGTTATTATAATTCTGTAGCTGAAGGAAATCGTATCCGAATAGAGCCCATTAAAGCTGAAAGGGGTATTATATATGATCGTTTTGGAAACACTTTAGTTAAAAATATTCCCACTTTCACACTTTATTTTACACCCAGTGATTTACCTCATGACAAACAAGAGCTATCACACATAGCAGAATTATTATCACACCACTTACCCTTAGATGCTAATCAGATCATCAGCAAATTTAAACAACACCAAGAGGGTTTTCAAAAAATTCAACTCTCAGACAATTTTAACCACAAACAAGCTGTATCACTTAAAATAGCCAGCCATGATTTATCCGGCATAGAGTTAGCGCATGAACCACAACGTCAATACCTTGAAGGGGCCGCTTTGTCGCACGTTTTGGGCTACGTAGGTAAAATAAATCAAGCTGAATTAACAAGGTATCAACAGGAAAATTATGATATAAATGATACTATCGGCAAAGACGGTGTTGAGCTTTATTATGAAAATTATCTACGTGGCATTGAAGGCAAACAAGAGGTGGAAATAGACGCTACTGGTAAAAGTAAAAAAGTGCTTAACAAAATCCCCGCTCAAAGCGGGCAAGATATTTATTTAACGATTGACTTAGAACTACAAAAAAAAATAACTCAATCCTTACACCAGCAACTCCAATCAATGCCAGATAAATTTAGTGCTTCAGCTATAGCTATGGATCCTAACAATGGTGATATTTTAGCTTTAGTTAGCTTACCCAATTTCGACAGTAATTTTTTTAGTGCCGGCATAGAACATGCCGCTTATATAAACTATCTCGAAGACCCAACCTATCCGTTATTTAACCGCGCTATTTCAGGCAGCTATCCCCCAGGTTCAACCTTTAAGCCTTTAGTTGCTCTGGCTGCTCTTGAAGAAGGTATTATTGACAAAAATAAGACTTTTTTAAGCACTGGCGGGATTAGCGTAGGCCAGTGGTTTTTCCCCGACTGGAAAGTTGGCGGCCATGGCAGAGTTAATGTGGTCAAAGCTATCGGCCAGTCAGTTAATACCTTTTTTTATTATATTGGGGGCGGCTATAATGAATTTGAGGGTTTAGGTTTGGAAAAAATTGTAAATTATGCAAAAAAGTTTAATTTAGGCACAAAATTAGGTATTGATTTGCCCAGTGAAGCCAGTGGATTTTTACCCAGTAAAGAATGGAAAAAACGTGTTAAAGAAGAAAGTTGGTATATTGGAGATACCTATCATATAGCTATTGGTCAAGGTGATGTTTTACTCACCCCATTGCAGTTGACTAATTATATTGCCACTCTTGCCAATAGAGGGACTTTATATAGGCCACATATTCTTAAAAAAATTGACAGCGATGAGCAAGAAAAAAATGGTATTTATCAGCACATTCAAGTCATCAGTCAAAATTTTGTATCACCCGAAAATATAGATATTATTCGCCAAGGATTAAGAACCACAGTCCTTTTAGGATCGGCACAATCTTTAAACCAGCTTGATATCCAAGTAGCTGGCAAAACGGGCACTGCGCAGGTCGGCGGAGATAAAGATCCACATGCCTGGTTTGTTGGTTTTGCGCCTTATGAATCACCTCAAATTGTGTTGACTATTTTAATTGAAAATGGGGGAGAGGGTTCAAGTGTGGCCGTGCCGGTATTTAAAGACATTATAGAGTGGTATTTTCAATAGTTTAGTTTTTATTGACCGTTGTTGACAATTATCTAACTTTATCATATCATTTGTAGCATATACAAAAAATTATAAATAAAAATACATTTATGCAACAAGATAATTACAAAAGTTACCTTACACCAGAAGGATATGAGAAGGTAAAAAAAGAATATAATACACTTATTAACCAAGAGAGAAAAAATATTGCCAAACGCATTGAGGAGGCTAAAGAATTGGGTGATTTAAGTGAAAATGCGGAATATCAATCAGCCAAAGAAGACCAAGCATTTTTGGAAAAAAGAATTTCAGAGTTAGGGGAGATAATTGAAAACGCGGAAATTATTGAAAATAATCATTCCGTAGATGGTATTATCAAAATTGGATCCACGGTAAAATTTAAAGACAATAAAGGGAAAGTTAAAGAATATACCATAGTCGGTAAACAAGAAGCTGATCCCCAGTCAGGTAAAATTTCCAATGAATCTCCCATTGGTCGTGCTTTCTTGGGGCACAAAGAAGGTGAAACTATTGAACTTCAAGCACCCAAAGGCACTACTATTTTTAAAATTTTAGAGGTGGTTTAATTTTATTCTAATTATGTGCTATACTATTTATAGTAAAAATTAACTTTGTCTTTATGGCTATGGATATTAAAAAAAACAACTCATCAACGGGTAAATCTGATGATAACCGCACTATACTGGATATGCCCAACAATTTAAAAAAACAAACTCATCAAGAAAATAAAACAGACAAATCAAACTACCGTAATCTATTAACTATAATTATAGTCATAGCGTTTTTGGCAGTAGCAGGTCTTTTATTAGATAAATATACTTCACTCAATCTTTTAGGTTCAGCGCCACAAACCAATAGGGCATCACTTGAATATAGCCAAGATAAATATCACGCAGTTTTTTTAAGTAATGGACAAGTTTATTTTGGTAAAATTACACAAACCACCCAAAACAGGATGCTGTTGGAAGAGATTTATTACCTGCAAGCCGCTGCCCCCCTTCAGCAAGCACCGCCCAACCAGCAACAACAGCCGCAATTAACTTTAGTTAAACTTGGCAACGAAATTCATGGCCCGTATGACCATATGAAAATCAATAACCGGCACATTCTTTTTGTAGAGGAATTAAAAGAAAACGGTAAAGTAGTCACTGCTATTGAACAATACAAGCAAGGTGATATTCAAGGTAGTACACAGCAGATACAATAAAATATTTGAAAATAAAACTTACTTTAATAAGTAAGTTTTATTTTAAGCTAAGATTAGGAAAAATATATAAAATTAACAATTATCCATTGACAAAAGTCATAATAAATGTTAATATACTTTAATACTTTTTTATTTATAAGTAGCTTTTCCCTCAACAGCTGCGAAAGTGAAGGCATCCCTCCTTGCCGGATCAAGTAGCGCTGAGTTCAGGATAGTTGGGACTTCCTAAGTGTCCTGGCGCTGTTGGGGGATAAATTGCTTATAATTCAAAACTCTGGCTGAATGCCAGAGTTTTTGTATAAAACATGACTGGTTAGTTGCAAGCCCCTGTCTGTGTGGCTTTATTTTGGCTTAAAGTATTATTATCACACCCTTTGACATCATTGTATTGGCAATAATTTTTGCGCACAGTTTCTGCATCTATGCCATTAAATATATATTTATTATTAACTAACCATGTTGGGCTGGCGCTTATATTTAATTCTTCGGCCAATTGTATATCTTGGCTGAGTAGATTTTTACCCTCTTGTCCGTCAAAGCAGTTTTTTATTTTTGGAAAACCAGTAGCACATTTTTGCCAATCTTGGTTTAGGTCATTGTTGCGGCACCCAATATATTCCAGGTAGCTTTGCGGATAATATTTCATAGCGCACAATTCTCTTATATTTTCATCCACCTCCTTTTGTCCATGCAGTGATTGAAAACTTCCGTCCTGAGTTTCATCGGCGATATAGTGTATTTCAAAATTTATGTCTTTAAAATTATCCAAAACTTCCACCATTGCTTCCATAGCACGAGTGCCATAAGGGCACATACTCATCACAAATAAATCCAATTTGTTTTTTTTCTCTACTCGGCAAACCAAATTACTACTACACTCATCGTCTTGACAATCAACCAATCCATTGCCAGTATCATCTATACCATTTTCACATATCTCTTGGGTAGGGTCATGGCTGGCGCCAATAGCCAATTTATACAACTCTTGCTCGGGAGTTAGATAGTTTGAAATTTGATTAAAATTATCAGTTTGTTTAATGGCTTGCTCAAACAATACAGCCGGCAATTTGTCTAGTTCATATTTTTGATAAAATTCCTTTCCTTGAGGGTTGGCATAATCAATTTTTTCAAACTCTATAGTGGCAAAATTATTTTTAAGTTGTGCTGTTAAATTTTCGGTTTGGCATTCTTCCTTTTGGCATCTTGAATCATAGATTAGATAAGCTGTAAATTTACTTTGTTGTGGCAGCTGGTCACATTTTTCTGGCTGATTGTCTAAAACACTGCAATATTTACGCTGTAGAGCTAATTTTGTCCGAGGCCCTTCGTATTTTTCATGATTGAGATAAAAAGTAGGACTGGCTGTAACACCCAAAGAATTGGCTTTGTGAATACTTTGACTGAGTAATTCATTTGCCTCCTTACTAGTAGCACACTTTTCTATTTTATCAAAATTCAATTCATTTTCTTCAGCACAACTTTGAAATGTGGCTGTTAAATTTTGATAATCTTTATTTTGGCAAGTTAAATAATCCCAAAATTTTTGCGGATAATATTTTTTTACGCACAGCTGATATTTGTTGCCCTGCACTTCGCTTGGTCCATGCAGGGAGCTTAATTCTCCATTTTGGTTTTGAGTGGCAATATATTCTACATTGAAGTTGATATAGTCTTCAAATCCCTCCATACTTTGCTTAACCAAATCTTCAGCTTGTGTGCCATAAGGGCATTGGCTCATTACATATAGATCCAGATTGGTTTTGGCTTGGCTGTCAGATGCGGTTTGTTTGTCAACTAAGTAAGTTAGCCCGGCCAACAGAACAAACATCAAAATAAAAATGATAATTTTTTTAAATTCTCCGCTATATTCATTTATATCCCGCTTATTTTTTTTAGTTTTCATATTTTTTTATGATTGAGTGTTAGTTAATTAAAAATTTTAAATTAATTTAATCTTACCACATTTTATTTGAAAAAAAAAGCTTGCAATTTTATTTTTAGTTTGCTATTATATTTTTAAGTGGCAGGAGCCAGTTTTTCTTTTTTTATACTTTTATTTTAATTTTCCGTCGTTAGCTCAGTTGGTAGAGCAGCTGCCTTTTAAGCAGAAGGTCGCAGGTTCGAATCCTGCACGACGGAATTTTAATAGCATGTTATTTGAAGCTTACACCAGCTATATTTTAACCACCAGCTTCTATTTTTATAAAGGTTCGCCCCACACCAAAGCTAAACACAAAATTGCTATAAGTTTAGGACTTAATTTGATAGCGCCTCCGGCTCTTGTCTGGCAGCAATCAAGTCATCTCATAGCTTTGGTATGGGGTAAAAATCCTGCACCACTGGAATTTTTAATAGCACATTTATTCAAAACTTATACCAACTATCTATACTTTCACAAGGACAGTTCTGCGTTAGCAGGACTGTTCTTAGGTGTTAAATACCTTGCGCTTTACTCAAGAACAGTCTTTTAAATGTAAAATTAAAAAACTGTCCTTGTAGCTCCCCTTAAATATGGATTATATTTATAATCAAAAACCCCATTCATTTGTGGTTTTTATTTATACTCTATTGATTTATTTTTCGGTATGAGTATTAACCAGCTTAAGCCCGGCTCAAATAACACTTCATCGCCACTTAAATCATAAAAAACAGTTCGTGATTGGAGATTTCTTTTTCTCCAGATGGCGTCTATTTTTTCTCCATTTTTGAAAATAACAGCCTCAGCTTGTCCCACTAAGTCTACCTCCAATCTGCCAATTTCATCTTTAATGCGAGGCGGATTAATTTTTTGAATAATAATATTCTTTATCTGAATGGCTTTATTATTTAAGGCATCTATGTGTTTTTTATTATTTTGAAAACGGATATAGCTATTAGTTGAACTACTATATTTAAAAGTTGAGTTATATCTATTGTCATCTGATATTTTTATATGAATTTGCTGGATCGGGGAGTTAGATAGAGAGAGAGTAGTGTTTTTTTCAAATAACCACGTTCTATAATTAGGTTTTTTGTCTGCCAGCTCCCAATCTATCAGGGCTTGCGCTAAATTTTGGTTTGAAGTAAATAAATTATGCGGAGCTTCTCGCGAATAAACACGCCAAAAATAATCAGGTCCCCACCAAGCTATTTCTTCTAAATTGTTAACGCTTAATTGTTTAATTAAATTCAAAGCTGTGGGTGAGCCCCCGGAGTGCGCCAGCATGGCATCATATTCCTTAGCTAGTTCCACGAAATATGGTCTAGCTGACCTGACAGGGCCTATTTTTCTAATCTCTTTATCGCTGTGTGGTGTATAAAGTGCTAAAAATCTAGTAGCGCCACCCTCTACCAAAGCTTCATAGATTAAATTTGCTTGAGACAGTCCATAGTTGGGCAGTGCATCTATATGGTTGTCAACTACTACGGCAGTTGGAAATAAATTTTTCATATTTTCCGCCACCAGGCTGCCATCTAAGCGAGCATAAACTTGATTAACTGTTTTTGATGTTTTTTCTTTTTTATCTACCAGCTGTTGATATTGATCTAGTTTAGCTAAATTGTTGTATTTGATTAGGTTTATGGTTAAATTATAAAGTGCAAATAAAATAGCCACAACTAAAATACCAACTAACAGTATCAGTTGGTATTTGAATATAGTCTCAATGTTAAATTTAAATTTCATTTTAAAAAATTTATTAAAATTTACTCTTTGCCCTTATTTTCTGACGGGTTTTTGGCTGATTGATCTTCTTGTTTTTGTGCTTCATCTTCCTCCTCACCGG
>CAZVLW010000001.1:0-3287 GCA_964628705.1 uncultured Gammaproteobacteria bacterium | reverse complement strand
TTTCGCCTTCTACTTCTGGCTCAAGTGGCTCTTCAGGTGCTTCCTCTTCAATAACTTCCTCTTTAATTTCTTGTACACTAGCCACTGCCAATTCAGCATCAGTTACCAACTCTAAGCCATCCGGTAATTTAACGTCTTTAGCATAGAACACATCACCAATTTCATTTAAATGCTCTATCAAGTCAACATCCAGCTCTCTGACCAAGTCTTTTGGCAAACACTCCACTTCCAGTTTATCCAGATTTTTAATAACCTCACCGCTTGTTTTCTTTTCAACTTCTTCAATTCCAAAAATATTTAATTCCACATCAACTTGGAGTTTTTTATGCATATCCAGTTCATAAAAGTCTACATGAATAAATTGGTCAGTTAATGGGTTTTTTTGAAAGTCATGGATTAGAACTTTAACCGGTTCAGATTCATTAATTGAGAGGTCAATTAAAGTGGATTCACCAGCTTTTTCTAAAACTTCATTAAACTCTTTGGCGTTTACAAAAATATTTTTATTTTTTGTATTTGGTCCATAAACAACAGCGGGCAGATGGTCGTCTGTCCGAGATTGCTTAACTTCGCGTTTTTTAGCAGATAATTTAGCATCATTCATAATATCTCGTTATTTATTAATCACTTGGTAAATTTCCAATATATCATCTTGGTTAATCATTTTTTTATCTTTAACCCTAATCGCGTCATCATAGTTAAGATCAGTTACCATACCGATTAAAGTTATTCCCAAGGCATCTTTGTAGAGCAACGACAAAATTGCCCCTTGGCAACGCGGGCAGTTGCTGTGGGCTAAAATAGTTTCATCCGCTTGGTCAACTATTTTAATATTTTCTGGTTTATACTCCTTATTGCATAGCGGGCAATAAATAATTGCCTCTTTTTTAAGTTTGCTTAGAATTAAAGACATATATATTTTTTAGATTATTGTCAGTATAAAATTATTTTTTTGTTATGTCAAGCAAGATTATTGAAACATATTTTGCGTTATTTTAACACTTTCAACAATGCCAACAGATACCAAACTAGCGATAAGAAAAGAGCCCCCATAACTAATAAAAGGTAGTGATAGGCCAACTACAGGTAAAATACCCAAATTCATACTTATATTGATTAGCATTTGTATAAAAATCAGCAAACCAATTCCGAAAACTATGCTAAAATTTAAAATATTGCTACATCTCTTCATTATTATTATAATTCTAAATAAAATAATTGCAAATAAAACCATAATTAAACACACACCCAAAAAACCCAAACCTTCAGCAATCGTTGCAAAGATAAAATCAGTTTGTATCTCAGGCAAAAACTGCAACTGGCTTTGGGTGCCAAGGCCCAGCCCGCGGCCGGTCAATTGGCCTGAGCCAACAGCAATAATAGATTGGCGGATATTATATCCTTCCCCCAAAGGGTCGCTCATTGGATTTATAAAACTGTTAATCCTATTTTTTTGGTAATCCAACAGCAGGTAGTTCCAAGCCATAAAGCTCACTACCACTATTAAAACTAAGATGACTATTAAATGTTTAGCTTTTAAGCTGTAAAGCAAATAATAACCAACACCAATGGCAAACATAATAAAAGCACTGCCAAAATCTGGTTGAGATAAAGCTAATATGACCGGTAGTAAAGTCAAACCGAAAACTGCCAAAATAGTAGTCAGCTCTTTTTCCCTACCCCTTTTTTTATGGTAGATAAAAGCTATGGCTAAAATCAACGCAATCTTCATCAATTCAACCGGCTGTAAGCCAAAGCCAAAAATATAAAACCAGCCAGTAGTTCCTCTGATGTTGGTGCCAATAAGTAACACTAAAACCATCAAACCAACAGTCGCCGCATAGACGATCATACTGTAATTGATCCACATACGATAGTCTATTAAAGCTACTGTGATCAGTAGCACAAAGCCCAAAATAAAAAACATTAACTGTTTGTTAAATAATTCCCAATCAGGATTTTCAACATTTAAACTGGTAGTATATAAGCTAGCCAAGCCAATCAAGCTTAAAAGCAAAACAGCTGCCAACAGCAGCCAGTCCATTTTCTTTATATTTTTAAAAAATACAGCAATTGGCATAAAATTTATTGTTCTAAAAAAATAATACAATATTTATAAAGTTAATGCAATCTAAAATTTATCAAGCACACGTCTCCGCAGCGATGTATTATTTAAAAACCGCCTTATTCTATAAATTTAAGGCGGCTTAAACTCACTCAATTAATTTAGGAGGGCTTGATCCGCTTGGGCTTAGCGGCATAATTACATCTCTATCCAACAAATTAACCTCAGGTATGATTTCAATTTGACCTATTCTCTCATTTTCTCTAATAGGATCAGTCCAATTGATATCAATTGTTCTTGTTTCTCTTGATTTAAATTTGTCCAAAGTTAAATAATCTATTCCGATAATCTCATCTTGTCTGTTAAAAATAACCACTTGTAACCCCACTCGCCAAAAGTCATAAGGTGTAGCATTGTAAATTTCTGCCTTAAGTTTGCCATAAAATAAATTTGAATCAACTGTATTAAACTCGGGGTTATTTACCTCTATTTTATCTTTATAGCTAATTAAATTAAAATTCTCTATTCTCTGCCAGCTTTCATTTATAACTTCTATTTCTCCAAAGCGTGCTTCTGGCTGGTTAAAAGCAAATATATATTTTTGGCTATAGGGTAACATAAACGTACTATATTGTTGGTTTTCTCCATTTTGATTAACAGCCCGGTAAAATAGTTTAGTCGCCGCCCATTCTTTATTTTTATTTTTTACCCTAGCTACTAAGTGATAATTATTATTTACCGTGGGTATGGCTGTAGTCTGGTTCAATTCTAAATCTTGGGGGCGGTTTTTTTCAAGCGCGGTTCGGTCAACTAAATTTAAATGCATAAACTGAAGCTGTGCTTTATCTTTAATCAACCCGGTCTTGTAGTTGATAAAAGTAGAGGCAAAAATAAATACAACCAGCACATCAATAAAAAAAACAGCAAATATCAAACCTCTCTTTATGGCGATTTTATGGCGCGTGTAAAAATAAGCAATTTTTAATTGCCATTCCGGCATCCTTTTATTAAATCGGACAGGTGAATTATTTTCTTCCATATTTATAATAATAACATAAAATCATTCAATCACTAAATTACTCAACGCTTAACCAGATTAGAATAATGCTTTTATTTTTTGAGATGTTATCTTACTTATTATAAGTTCTACTTGTTCACAATTTAGTCATTCCCCACAAGGACAGTTCTGCGTTAGCAGGACTGTTCTTAGGTGTTACATTCC